>JAEZIU010000078.1 GCA_023436485.1 Bacillota bacterium
GAAAAGAAAATGTCCAAGTCAGATGAAAATGAGAATGCATTTGTTCTGATTCTTGACTCACAGGATGCCGTAATGCGTAAATTTAAAAGAGCTGTTACCGATTCAGAGCGTGAAATACGATATGACGAGCAAAACAAACCCGGTGTCAGCAATTTAATCAGTATATACTCAAGTGTTACCGGAAAGAGTATCAGCGACATTGAAAAGGAATTTGAAGCAAGATCCTATGGTGATTTAAAAGAAACAGTAGGACAGTCAGTAGTTGACATGTTGGTTCCAATTCAGCAGAAATTCAACGAATTTTCAGCGGATAAGGAACAGCTGAATTTAATTCTAAAGGAAAATGCAGAAAAAGCTGCTTACATGGCAAGAAAAACCCTTTCAAAAGTTCAAAGGAAAATTGGTCTTTTGCCTAGAGGTTAATATATTATAAGGGATTCATTTCTTGCGGTGTATTGAAATGATTCCCTGTTTTTTTATTCTACCGAACTGCGTTTAACGGAGGCTTACATGAGTTTAACAGAACTGATTTTGCTGGCGATAGGTTTATCTATGGATGCTTCAGCCGTGGCAATATCAAATTCATTATGTATTAAAAAAATAAAATTAAAACATATTCTACAGATGGCAATAATGTTTGCCGTGTTTCAGGGTATAATGCCTTTATTAGGTTATTATGCAGCAAATTCCTTTGAAACCGTTATTGAAAGGTTCGACCATTGGATAGCTTTTATTTTGCTTGCAATTATCGGTGGAAAAATGCTTCACGAATCTATAACTGCCGATGAAGAACAGGATTGCTCGTTATTTGCATTAACCTTCAAGCTGCTTTTAATTCAGGCAATTGCGACCAGTATAGATGCATTGGCGGTGGGAGTGAGCTTGTCTGCTCTTAATGTAAATATTCTGTATTCAACAACGATTATCGGTATTATAACTTTTATATGTTGCACAGCGGCAATATTGGTAGCTAAAAGGTTCGGCAATCTACTTGGAAAGCGTGCGGGAATCGTCGGAGGATTAATTTTAATTGTAATAGGCGTCAAGATATTTGTACAGCATATGTTCTTCGGGGGCTAGATATATTTACCAAACGTATGTTTGTTTTTCCTTTGATATGTGATATAATATTTTTTATTATGATATAAATAGGGATAAACGTTGTCGGTAATGAAGCAGAGATTTTATTTGTTGGTACCGGCTGGTAAGTATAGAAAGGTTTGAATTTATGAATAAATTTGAAGTAATTTCACAGTACGAGCCCAGGGGTGATCAACCCGAAGCTATTTCGAAAATCAGTAAAGGTATAATTGAAGGCCAAAAACATCAGACACTTTTGGGCGTAACAGGCTCAGGAAAAACATATACAATGGCTAAAGTTATAGAGCAGGTTCAAAAGCCTACTCTGGTAATTGCACACAACAAGACACTTGCAGCCCAGCTTTGCAGTGAATTTAGGGAGTTTTTTCCCAATAATGTAGTTGAATACTTTGTAAGTTATTATGACTATTATCAACCTGAAGCGTATATACCGTCTACAGATACGTATATAGAAAAAGATTCTTCCGTAAACGAAGAAATAGATAAATTGAGACACTCCGCCACAGCCGCACTGTTTGAGCGAAGAGACGTAATAATTGTTGCCAGTGTATCCTGCATTTATGGTTTGGGAGATCCTGAGGATTACACTGACCTGATGCTGTCACTTAGAGTAGGAATGCAGAAGGACAGGGATGAAGTAATCAGAAAGCTTGTAGATATACAGTATGAAAGAAATGAGATTGATTTCAGAAGAGGAAGATTTAGGGCAAGAGGAGATGTTTTGGAGATATTTCCTGCCAACAGTTCCGAAAAGGTTCTAAGAGTGGAGTTTTTCGGGGATGAAATAGAGAGAATCACGGAAGTAGACTATCTAACCGGTGAGATAGTTGGAACCAGGGATCATATAGCTGTATTTCCGGCTTCCCACTATGCTACAACCAGGCCTAAAATGGACCGTGCTATGGTAACTATTGAAAAAGAGCTGGAGGAAAGACTGGAGCAGTTTAAGATGGAAGGCAAGCTTCTGGAAGCTCAAAGATTGGAGCAGAGAACCAGATATGACCTGGAAATGATGTCTGAAATAGGCTTTTGTCAGGGAATAGAGAATTATTCCCGTCATATAAGCGGGCGTGAAGCCGGAAGTTCGCCATATACTTTGATGGATTATTTTCCTGATGATTATCTGCTTGTTATAGATGAATCTCATGTCACGGTCTCACAGGTGGGTGCCATGTACAATGGTGATCGTTCAAGAAAAGAATCACTTGTAGAGTATGGTTTCCGTTTACCATCGGCCTTCGACAACAGGCCGCTTAAATTTCACGAGTTTGAAGAACGTGTAAACCAGGCAGTCTATGTAAGTGCAACTCCTGCTGCTTATGAGAGGGAGCATTCCACCCAAATAGTTGAACAGATAATCAGACCGACTGGTTTGATTGATCCTGAGATTATAGTAAGACCTGTAAAAGGTCAGATCGATGATCTGATCGGTGAAATTAATGCTAGAGCTGAAAAACACGAAAGAGTCCTTGTAACAACCCTTACTAAAAAGATGGCAGAAGATTTGGCGAACTATATGAAGGAACTGGATATAAAGGTCAAATACCTTCATTCGGACATTGTCACATTTGAGAGAATGGAAATAATAAGAGATTTACGTTTGGGAGTTTTTGATGTTCTCATCGGAATAAATCTGTTAAGAGAAGGTCTTGATATTCCTGAAGTTTCGCTGGTAGCCATACTGGATGCAGATAAGGAAGGTTTTCTGCGGTCTGAAACATCACTGATACAGACTATAGGAAGAGCTGCCAGAAATTCAGAAGGTAAGGTTATAATGTATGCAGACAACATTACAGGCTCAATGCACAGAGCTATGAGTGAGACCAACAGAAGACGGCAGATTCAAATGGATTACAACAAGAAGTATGGAATTATTCCGACAACAATTCAGAAATCCGTGAGAGATGTTCTGGAAGCAACAAAGGTTGCAGAAGATGAGGACAAGTATTATACCGGAAAGAAAGCAACTCAAATGTCTGAACAGGAACTTGAAAAACATATTGCTAAACTGCAGAAGGAAATGAAGCAGGCAGCAGCTGATTTACAATTTGAGCGTGCAGCAGAATTAAGGGATAAGATAGAATCACTCAGGGGGAAGTAATGAAACTACTAAGGCAGTTTTTAATCGTACTAATTATTTGCTTTATTGGGGAAGTATTGAACAAAGTAGTGCATGTTCCGCTCCCGGGCAGTATCATAGGGATGATATTGCTTTTTATTTGCCTGATAACGGGAGTCATTAAATTGGAGAAAATAGATGAGATAAGCAGATTCCTAATCGATCATCTTGCATTCTTTTTTATTCCGGCAGGGGTTGGCCTACTTGGTTACGTGGGAATTTTAAAGAAAAGTATCCTTCCTATATTGGTTATATGTTTTGTTACAACTTTTGTTGTTATGATTGTAACCGGTTGGACTATACAGCTGATTAAAGGGAGGAAGGGCAAATGAAAGAAATTATAAGGTCACCTTTATTTGCACTGCTTATATCTATATTGGCTTATGAAATAGGTATTTTTATAAACAAAAAAACAAGGATAGCGTTTTTCAATCCTTTAATGATTGCAATAGCGTTGGTTATTGGAACTTTACTGTTATTACATATTCCATTGGAGGATTACAAGAAAGGCGGAGATTTTATATCTCTCTTTTTAACCCCTGCAACAGTAATACTAGCTGTTCCTTTATATAAAAACATAAATTCTTTAAAAAAAGATTACGTTGCCATACTGGGCGGTGTAATAATTGGATCAGTTACCGCAATTTTAAGTGTTTGGGCTATGGCAAAGGCTTTCGGGCTTTCAAAAGAACTTATTGCATCCCTGATACCAAAGTCTATAACAACTCCTCTGGGAATTGAATTATCAACCCAAATGAAGGGAATACCTTCCGTAACAGTAGCCGCCATTATTATAACAGGTATATTTGGTGCCGTGTTTGCCGAATGGTTATTAAAAGTTTGTAAAATAAATGATAAGACAGCAAAGGGTATAGCTATAGGAACTTCATCACATGCATTGGGAACAACAAAGGCTGTTGATATAGGTGAAACAGAAGGGGCTATGAGCGGGTTGGCTATTGGACTTGCCGGACTTGTAACAGTTATAGTTGCAACCGTCTTGTTTAAATTTGGATTCTTTTAATACAAGACAAGTTTCATACATGTTTGAATTATTTTCGTACTATATTATAGAAAATGTATTTATGAGGAAGTGAAAATATGAAGAACATTTATGTTGTATTATCTTCAACTCCTACCATGATGGGAAAATTTATAAGGGTATTTACCAGAAGCTTTTATAACCATTCCTCTATAAGTCTTACGGAGAATCTTAACGAGATGTATTCGTTTGCACGCTATAGGGCTTCTAATCCTCTGGTTGGGGGATTTGTAAAAGAGTTTCCGGAAAGGTTTACTCTCGGAAAGCAACAGGATGTTTGTATAAAAGTTTTCAGTATACCTGTAACGGAAGAACAGTACGAAACCATAAAATTGTTTATATATAAAATAAAAAATGATAGGGAAGAGAACATTTACAACTCTTTAGCTGCAATAGGGGTTTTACTTGGGTGTAAGTTTGATACCTACAAAGCATATACATGTTCTGATTTTGTAGTAAGAACTCTTGTTGAGGGTAATGTTCTATGGGATACATGTATTTCTAAAAACGTTATTCCCGACGAAATTCATATGCTTCTTGAAAAATACGCGACCTACAGCGGCTGCTTAAACGGCTACAAACCAATTACAGACGTTAATTTTGCTACGGAAAATTTCTTTGAAAAAGAGGGGGTAATAAATGAAGTTGCTTATACCTTCTATCATTTCTACAGGCTTATAAAGCGTAATATCTTATACAGTTTTTATATAGCCTCAAAACTTTCACAGATAAATAAAATTTTTACAGCTTAGATTCTTATTCGCCTTCCTAATCCTCATTGAATTTGATTACATTTATGATATACTATTACTCAAATGAAATTTTTAGGAGGTTGCTTAAATAATGGAATACCTATCAAAACTTAACTTTTGGTTGGATAATGAATATTTCGATCAAGACACAAAAAATGAACTTTTATCCATAAAAAACGATACCAAGGAAGTGGAAGACAGATTCTATAAAAGCCTTGAATTCGGAACCGGAGGACTCAGGGGTATTATCGGAGCCGGAACGAACAGAATTAATATTTATACAGTCAGGGTTGCTTCACAGGGCTTGGCAAATTATATAAACCAGTTGGGAAATCAGGACAAAGGTATTGTTATAGCATATGATTCACGTTTTATGTCACCGGAGTTTTCGCTGGAAGCTGCAAAGGTATTCTGTGGTAACGGAATCAAAGCTTACTTGTTTGATGAATTAAGACCAACACCTCAATTGTCATTTGCCGTAAGATACCTAAAAGCTGCTGCCGGAGTGGTTGTAACTGCAAGTCATAACCCAAAGCAGTACAATGGCTACAAGGTTTACGGAGAAGACGGTGGACAGCTGTCCATTGACGGTTCAAATGCGGTTATATCTGAAATAAATAAGATTGAAGACATTACAAAAGTTAACATAATCTCAAAGGATGAAGCTATAAACAAAGGCCTCCTTCAAATCATAGGCAGTAAAATTGACGATGCATATATCGAAATGCTAAAGAAATTGAGAATAAACAAGGATGCTGCTTCTAAGGTAGCAGATACTTTTAAAATTGTATACACTCCGTTGCATGGGGCAGGTAATAAGCCTGTAAGGAGAATACTTGCAGAAAGCGGCTTTAAGCATGTGCTAGTTGTCAAGGAGCAGGAACTTCCGGATTCACAGTTCTCAACTGTAAAATCCCCAAATCCTGAAGAAAGATCGGCCTTTGAGCTTGCAATCAAGCTTGCGTCAGATAATGATGTTGATTTGATTATCGGAACAGACCCGGACAGCGACAGAGTAGGTGTGGTTGTTAGGAAAAATGACGGGGAATATGCAGTACTAACCGGTAACCAGACAGGATGTTTGCTGTTGGAATATATACTCACTGCAATGAAAGAAGAAGGAAAGCTTCCTTCTAACGGCTTTGTTGTAAAAACAATAGTTACCACTGAGCTTGCAAGGGTTATAGCCAACTATTATCATATTGAGTTGGTTGAGGTTCTAACAGGCTTCAAGTTTATTGGGGAACAGATACAGCTTAGAGACGAAACCGGAAACCAGAAGTACCTGTTTGGCTTTGAAGAAAGCTATGGTTATCTTGCAGGAACAGATGTGAGAGACAAGGACGCAGTAGTTGCATCTATGCTGGTTGCTGAGATGGCTGCTTATTACAAGGCAAAAGGTATTTCTTTGTATGACGCACTTATCAATGTTTATGAAAAGTATGGTTATTTTGTTGAAGGCATCAATTCCTTTACTCTTGAGGGTAAGGATGGTGTTACAAAAATAAAACAAGCCCTGACAACCATGAGAAATACCAGATATGAATCCTTTGGGGGCATTAAGGTTAAGGCAATAAGGGATTACCAGAAATCAGAAAGATATGTTTTAGGCGGAGATACAGAGAAAATCACTTTACCTGAGTCAGACGTTCTTTATTTTGAGATGGAAGACGGGTCATGGTTCTGCGTAAGACCTTCGGGAACAGAACCTAAAATAAAAATTTATTACGGAGTATCAGAAAAGACATTAAATTTGTCTCAGGATAAGCTTGAAAAGTTTAAAGCTGGTGTTCTTGATGTAATAAAGCCACTCTTATAATATAGAATTTAAAAAGACCTGAAAATCGGTGCTGCCGCCTGATTTTCAGGTCTTTTATTTATGGGAGTTGAATTACTGCAATTTCCGGAATCGAAAGGAATCGTAAAGGTAACAGAACATTTCCTAAACCTCGGTTGATATAAACTATTATGCCGTTAATTTTATGAAGTCCTCTCCGGTAGCCCATCCTGCAAAGCTGTTCTCGTCTCAGAATCCTGAACTCCAGATGAAAAGGCATCCATATCTGTCCACCGTGAAAATGACCGCATAGAAAGTAATCTGTGTTGGTTTTGGATAATGTAAGCACCGTATCAGGGTTATGGGAAAATGCAATATTAATACGGTTATCGGATGCAGGGGCTACATTTCCTAAAGCTTTATCCAAATCAGGCTTACCCCTTTTCAAGTCATCAATACCAATAATATTGTAGGTAGTATTATTTTTGTAAATGCTTTTGGACGCGTTATTCAGGACGACAGCCCCAGTTTGCTCCAGCTGGCCAATAAAGCCTTCTACGCCACTCTTTTTATTCAAAAGTGCTTTATGATCATGATTCCCAAGTGTAAGGTATACAGGGAAAATATCAGCTATTGCTTTTATTAAATCCAGAGCTTTAGGGATATCATTCTCTGTTTCAATATAATCTCCTGATATAAGAACTATATCAGGTTTAACTTCTTTCAATGTGTTTATAAGCTTTTTCTTGCTAATATGAATATGATTTACATGTAAATCGGATAAATGTGCGATTTTAAGGCCTTTTGAACTTTTACAAAAACTTACAAAATTCTTTTTTAGCAGGGTGGTTTCAAACAGCATATAAACCAGCAGAAGTACTGCAATGCCTGTTATTATAATGTAACTCATTAATTTCTCCTGTTTTTTATAAATTTCATTTTCAAAAGTAAGGTTATAAATAAGTATATTCTAAAATATTTTCTTTGTAAAATAAAACAAAATTTTGTTGATATTAATTGGGAAAAAAAGTATAATTGTTTTGGTAGATACTACATTTTGTCACATCAAGTAACAACTGGGGTTAGTTAATAGTCAGATCATAAAATACAACGTAATTCGGTAGTAGTGTAATTAAGCTTTAGATAATGTTTCTACAATTATTATACACAAAGGTTCCGGATTGTATTTTAATGTCCCGGAATACTAGAAATCAAGACCGTGCTGAAGCTGTTATGCCAAGGGGTATGTCTGGTTTAGCGCATGGTTTTTGCTGAAGAGGAAACAATGAGAAAGATTAATATTTCAAACTGCCAGGCAGGAATGACATTGGGGAAGGCTGTATATTATGATGGTTCATCAATGCTAATTGATGCTGGAACTGTATTAACACCATCGCACTTAGCACAAATTGCCTCTCTTGGTATTACAGAATTGTATATTCAAGATAATTTTTCAAAAGATATAGTAGTAAAAGATGTAATCAGAGACATTACCAGGTTGGAAGCCATTCTATTTATGAAACAAACTATGGAGAAGTATAGTTTAGAAGGTATGCCACCATCCGGAAGCATCATTTCAATCGTAGATAAAATCTTAAATGATATACTTGATTCCGAAGAAATAATTGTTAATCTGATGGATATAAAGACTTTTGACGGTTATACTTTTTCTCATAGTGTAAATGTCTGTATACTGTCTTTAATAATAGGTATAAAGCTAAAGCTGGGACAGGCAGAACTTCAGGAACTGGGTGTGGGTGCACTTTTACACGATATAGGCAAAGTACTCATACCTACAGAAATACTTAATAAAAAGTCTTCTCTTTCAGATGACGAATTTGAAGTAATAAAGCGTCATTCAAAGCTGGGTTATAATATCTTAAAAAATATACCGGGTATCAGTGAAAAGGCGGCAATGGTTGCATTAAATCACCATGAGAGATGCGACGGAAAAGGCTATCCTATGGCTTTGCACAAGGAAGAGATACACTTATATTCAAAGATAGTAGCCGTGACCGATATATTTGATGCCTTGACCTCCGACAGAATATACCGTAAGAAAATAGGAACGTTTAATGCAATAAATTATCTCGAATCAATTAATAATTTGCTCCTTGATTCACAAATTTTAGGCTGCTTTCTTAAGGTTATTCCGCCATATCCTATTGGCACCGAGGTTACTATGAGCAGCGGGGAAAAGGGGATTGTTATCGGGTTGAACAAGTCTCATATTCCAATTGTCAGACTTAATGTAAATTCTGATGGAACTTCAAAATATCCATATGAAGAAATAAATCTGGAAAGCTGCAATAATTACTTTATAGTTTCATCATGTTAATTTAAAGCAGAGAGACTTAAAATAGTCATCTCTGCTTGTTTAATATCAAAACAGTTATTTTATATTTTGGGGATTATAAACATGTATTTGTCCGAGGCCGTGAGGATACAGCTTTTGTCCTTTGTCAGTGGCAGCATTAACGTCTGTAACGATTGAGGCCGGAATATGATCAGACAGTCTCGGGCCACAGCTTGCATCAAAACTGAAAGTCTTTAGCTGTGAGTGGCAGCTTTCTCCGTTTTGAGCATCACCATCGATAACATATTCTCCGTCACAATTAAATAGTATACCGCCTTGTTTTGTTGCAGCAGAATCCTTTCTCAAAGACATTCCGCAGGATATTACTATTTGGATATCCAATTCCTTTATCTTTTTCTCGGATAAATAGCCTAGAAGTCTCTTTCTACTATGGTCAAGACAGATTTCAACACCTATATTCAATCCTCCGCAGTTAAAAGTAGAGTAGGTTAATGTCTGGACAGGATTTTTAGTATCAGAGACATGTGGGTAGTTAACCATTGTTTGAAGGTAATTTTCAACAATGCCTTTTGAAGCAGAAGGGTTGTTTAAAATAAAGTCTTCTTTCGACTTGAATTCCTTCTGTATAGAATTAGTATTCTGTCTGTAATAGATAAAACATCTGTTATAAACCATTTTATTGGCTAAACCATCGCTCATACTCAATACATCACACAGCAAATCTGAAAGTTCCTGGTCATAGCTGTTTTCTGATGATTGCTTTTTATCTATAATTTTCAGCAAGTGAGAGACCTTGGGAATACTTTTATTGTTTGTAGATTTTTTAAGTATGCTGTATACGTTTAAATAATCATCTCCAACCTTGGAAAGGGTTTTGTCTGTATCCGTTATACAGTCGGGGATATCGAAGGTAGTCAAAATGGAACCGAATAAGAAAAGCCAGTCACTGAAATCATATTGCTTTTCAAGGGTTTTAATAATATTAATAAGGCCGTCGCTGATTTTTATGTACATTTCATCGTTTGCTTTTTGTGAATTCAAATATGCACCCTTGATACCTCTCCAGAAGAATTCAGGTAATGCAAATACTTTCAGTGTTGAAGGGTCTTTGTTTATGCCACCAATGCTGATTACCTGTTTTAGTACATCTGATACGATTTGCAGACGGGCGTTGATATCATCGTTATCATTTGCAAGGCCTAGATAAATTCCCCAATCGCTCATTTCCTCAACGGATTCCTTTAGCAGTGGGGTGGAACTTAATACATGGCCGATAAATTGCACCTTGGTATAGATACTTTCATTCATAGTATTGTCTCCTGTCGGATTTATTTTTATTTGAAATCATATACCATATACCATATTGTGTCAATTTTTAATTATAATACCTTTTGTGTATATCCTGCATAAAAAAAGGATTTCACAAATTGTGAAATCCTTTTTTGGTGCGGATGAAGGGACTTGAACCCCCACGGTCTCCCACTGGAACCTAAATCCAGCGCGTCTGCCAATTCCGCCACATCCGCTCGAGCAGTTC
>JAEZIU010000135.1 GCA_023436485.1 Bacillota bacterium
ACCGCATCTGAATTGGGGAGGGAGCTTGTTTTAGAGCTAACTCCTCAAACTGATTTCAGGGCGGTTGAAAAAATGCTGTCAGAGACAAATGACGGTGTAAGTTGTGTACTGAGAAGGGGTTCACCACCACTTGGCGGAATTACGGATATCAGGATGAGCTTAAAAAGGCTTGATATGGGTGGAGTACTAAACCCCGGAGAACTGCTGCGACTGGCGGGAGTTTTAAGAGCCGCCAGAAGGTTAAAGGGCTACGTTAACGATAAAATAGACGAAAATAACTCAAGTGTAGTTAATGAATTGATATCATGTCTTGAATCAAATCAGAGGTTGGAACAAAAAATCGAGAACTGCATATTAAGTGAAGATGAGATTGCTGATAATGCAAGCCCTGCACTAAGCAGCATCAGACGCCAGATTAAGGAGCAGCAGGTATCCATCAAGGATAAGTTGAATTCAATTATTCGCTCCACAAAGTACCAGAAGTTTATTCAGGAATCCGTTGTAACCATGAGAGGCGACAGATATGTTATACCTGTCAAACAAGAGCATAAGGGGGATATACCCGGATTGGTTCATGATTCTTCTGCCAGCGGAGCTACTTTGTTTATTGAACCAATTGCAGTTGTTGAAGCAAATAACAGCATAAAGCAGCTGAGAGTTAAGGAACAAACGGAGATTGACCGTATACTTGCCGAGCTGTCTCAGGATGCTTCTCTCATATTGCCTCAATTGAATGCAAACATGAGTATAATGGCAAGACTGGATTTTATTTTTGCAAAGGCAAAACTGGCAGTAGACTATAACTGTATTTGTCCTAAAATTAATGATACAGGTAAGATAATTATAAAAAAGGGAAGGCATCCTCTCCTTGATCCCCAAAAAGTAGTACCTATTGATTTCTGGATTGGTGAAAAATTCAGTTCATTAATTGTTACCGGGCCTAATACAGGAGGAAAAACAGTATCACTTAAAACAGTTGGGCTGTTTACTTTAATGATGCAGTCAGGGCTAATGGTTCCTGCAAAAGAAGGAACAGAAATGAGCGTGTTCGAAAAGATTTATGCAGACATTGGCGACGAGCAAAGCATTGAACAGAGTCTTAGTACATTTTCATCTCATATGAAGAATATTGTAAATATACTCAGTGGTGTCAACAACAAGTCGCTGATACTTCTGGATGAGCTGGGTGCGGGGACTGACCCTACAGAAGGGGCAGCTTTGGCTATGTCTATTCTTGAATGTCTTCACCAGATGGGTGCTACAACCCTGGCAACAACACACTATAGTGAACTCAAGATTTATGCTCTCTCAACAACAGGAGTTGAAAATGCATCCTGCGAATTTGATGTAGAAACCCTCCGACCTACTTACAGGCTTCTTATAGGTGTACCCGGCAAAAGTAATGCATTTGCCATTTCCAAAAGACTTGGCCTTACGGATGACATAATCGAAAGGTCAAAAGAGTTCCTGTCTCAGGAGGACATAAGATTTGAGGATATACTACTAAGTATAGAAAAGAACCGTAGCGAAGCAGAAAAAGAGAAAATGCGTGCTGAAAGTTACAGACAGGAAGCTGAACGACTCAAAAGGGATTTGGAGGATCAAAAAAGAAGATTAGCTGACCAAAAAGAAAGTGAACTTCGCAAGGCGCGGGAAGAAGCACGACGGATTCTAACAGATTCAAAACGCCAAGCAGACGAGTTAGTTTCAGAAATGAAAAGATTGGCAAAAGAGCAGGAAGAGGCTGAAGTACGAAGACAAACAGAGGAGCTTCGCCAAAGACTTAACAAGAGTATAAACAAGCTGGATGATTCATTGGTTGAATCTATAATGCCAAGACAGGGACTTGTGAAACCGCCTAAAAATCTCAAACCCGGTGATACTGTATTAATAGTTAACCTTAACCAAAAAGGAACGATTTTATCTCTACCGGATAAGAATGGGGAAGCACAGGTTCAGGCAGGAATCATGAAAATAAATGTTCATATTTCAAATCTAAAACTGGTAGATGAGCAGAAACAACAGATATTAAGAACCGGAATGGGTAAAATAGGTGTTTCCAAATCACAGAATATGTCAACTGAAATTGATCTACGTGGAATGATGCTCAGTGAGGCCGTCGATGTTGTTGACAAATATCTTGATGATGCGAGTATCACCGGTTTGGGAGAGGTTACCCTAATTCACGGAAAAGGTACGGGAGCACTGAGAGCGGGATTGCAACAGCACCTTAAGCATAATCCGCATATAAAAAGCTTCAGATTGGGAAAACTGGGTGAGGGTGAAAGCGGAGTAACAGTTGTTGAACTTAAATAACTGCACCCAAAACATGCAAAAGGTTGACAATTTAGACACGGTAAATTAGAATAATTAGTGGCCTTTTACTTTATATTAGATATATTGTTTAATATGGATTAAAAAGAAGATTAAATATAGATTATAAATTAGGAAGTAGTGAAGGAGAGTTTTTGTGGATATCAGACAGGATATAAAGAACATTGCAATAATAGCGCACGTTGACCATGGAAAGACTACACTGGTTGATGCTATGCTCAGACAGAGCGGTATTTTCAGAGAAAACGAAGCTTTAACTGAAAGAGTAATGGATTCCAATGACCTTGAAAAGGAAAGAGGTATTACAATACTTGCAAAGAATACCGCTGTTAACTATAACGGAA
>JAEZIU010000196.1 GCA_023436485.1 Bacillota bacterium
CTTGTAATGATTTGAACCGATTTTATGGTTCTATTCCTCCAATTAGGTTTCCAGAGGAGTATACGGTTATTTTTGATGTTTCAGTGTAATCTCTGGCTGTTGGATTGAATGAGTAGTCATTGGTTTGTGTGTAACTTGACCAGTCTATCTTTGCAAATCTTCCCTGAACTATAACTTTTTCTCCAGGCTTAATAACTTCCGTACTGTTAGAAAAACTAATTTCAAGGTAGTGGTCACATTGTGTTCCACTTAATTTTGCAAAATTTCCCCTTACACACGATGTTACATTACGACTTCCGGCAGTTCCCGCAATTTGTGCATAATCACACCAGTATAGCTGATATTGGTCCCCTTCTGATGTAAAGTAGTATCTTATTTTCAAATCAGACAGTTTCAGCTGTGTATCCCCGGTGTTTTCAAGCATTATTTTGGGTTCAATGGAGTTTGAAGTTGTGTTTGTATTTGAGTTATATGACTTTATTACATATTTTTGAACAACATTTATGTACTGTACAGCTTTGGTAATATTACCGTTAGCATCTGTTGCTGTCCATGTTACAGCTGTCTTTCCCACAGGGAAATCTGCCGGAGCATCATTTATTACATTTGCACCGAATATGTCTGTTGCTGTTGCTGTTCCAATCAGTACCTTTGTTCTTGAGCCTGTTGCAGGAACTGTAATATCTGCCGGTATTTTAAGCACAGGTGGTGTTGTATCCTTTACCGTAATATATTGTTCAGCCTGTGATTCATTACCGTTAATATCTCTTGACACCCAAGTTACGGTTGTTTTTCCTATCGGATAGTCTTTAGGTGCATCATTTAGCAACATTATCGGGAATATATCAGTTGCAGTGGCTCTGCCAATACTTACAGGTGTCCTTACCGCTGTAGCTTCTACGGTTATGTTTTCAGGAACTGTCAATATTGGTTTAGTGGTATCCCTGACCGTTACATTCTGATAGCCTGTTGTAATATTTCCGTTTGCATCTGTTGCTGTCCATGTTACTTTTGTCGTATCCACAGGATAATCAAGCAAATCGTCATTTGTAATATCCACGTTGAATATATCAGTTGCTGTTGCTTTTCCAATTTCAACATGTGTTTTTACTGCTGTTGCTTCAGTTGTTATGTCTTGTGGAACACTCATTACAGGTTTGGTTGTATCCTGTACTGTTACTTTTTGTACCGCTGTTGTTTCGTTTCCGTTTGCATCGGTTGCTGTCCAGGTCACTTCTGTTGTTCCAACAGGATAACTCTCCGGCTTGTTACTGCTAACCTTTACTTCGAATATATCCGTTGCTGTTGCCTCGCCAATATCCACTGGAGTCAATATAGCTGTTGCTTCCTTGGTAATATCATCCGGAATATTAAGTTCCGGCGGCGTGGTATCAATTATTGTTATTTTTTGTGTTTTAGTTGTAGCATTTCCGTTTGTATCAGTGGCTGTCCAGTTTACATCTTTTGTACCCAGCGGATAAGCCTCAGGCGCATCATTTTTTGTAGTTGGATCAAATATGTCAGTTGCTATGGCTTGACCAATGTCTACAGTTGTTAATATTGCAGTAGCTTCTTTAGTTATGTCCTCGGGCACTTCAAGGTTTGGACATGTTTTGTCTGTAATGGTTATATTTTGCGTTTTAGTTATAGCGTTTCCGTTTGCATCAGTTGCAGTCCATGTTACCACTGTTGTACCAAGGGTGTAAGCCTCAGGTGCATTGCTTTTGATATCTACAGGGAAAATGTCTGTTGCATCAGCCTTTCCGATATCAACAGGTGTCAGTTTAGCAGTAGCCTCCAATGTAATATCATTTGGAACTGTTAACACAGGTTTTGTGGTATCCTTTACAATTATGTTCTGTAATGCTTCACTTTGATTTCCGTTTGCATCGGTTGCTTTCCACAGAACTTTTGTAATTCCCACAGGAAAATCTGTCGGAGCGTTATTCTCTATTTTTACTGGGAATATGTCCGTAGCTTCAGCTTTGCCTATGTCTATCGGTGTTCTTACTTGTGTTGCCTCAATTGTTATATCCGCGGGGATAATTAATAGAGGCTTTGTTGTATCAACAATAGTAATATTTTGAACCTTGGTATCTGCATTTTGATTTTCATCCGTTGCGGTCCATGCAATAGGTGTTGTTCCAATAGGATAATCTGCCAGAGCATCATTTTTTATTGTAACCGGGAATATATCTTTTGCTGTAGCTATACCAGGATCTACGGGGGTTCTTATGGCAGTTGCTTCTACCTGCTTGTCCCCGGGCACTGAAAGAACAGGTTTTATTGTATCTTCTACGGTTACGTTCTGATAGCCTACAGTTATATTGCCATTTGCGTCGGTTGCAGTCCATACAACTTTGGTTGTACCAATTGGATAGTCACTTGGTGCATTGTTCTTTAAATTTATACTAAATATATCAGTTGCTATGGCTTGTCCTATGCTGACAGGAGTCCTTATTCCCGTTGCCTCAACTTTTACGTCTTTTGGTATTGTCAGAAGCGGCTTTGTTGTATCTACTACTGTAATGCTCTGTTCAACAATGCTTTCGTTTCCATTTTCATCAATTACCTTCCATTTTATAATGGTAGTTCCTATAGGAAACAGCTTGGTCTCAGGGCAATTGCTGGAAATTACAATTGGGAATATATCGTGTGCTTCGGGTACTTGTATCTGTACTGGTGTTAAAATTCCTGTAGCCTCGACTTTAATATCTGCCGGTGCTGTTACTACAGGTTTGGTTGTATCTGTTACTGTTATATTCTGAACTTTGGTTGCAGTATTTCCATTTTCGTCAACAGCCTGCCATACTACAGGTTTTGTCCCTACAGTATAGTATTCAGGAGCATTACTTGTAACTGTGACATTGAATATATCTGTTGCTGTTGCATGACCAATGTCCAACACCATCTGTCTGTCAGTTGCTTCGATTGTTATATTCTCCGGAATGACCAAGTCAGGTACTTTTGTATCCTGAACTGTTATTATCTGGTCTTTGGTGGTTACATTACCGTTTGCATCTGTTGCCTTCCATGTAACCGTTGCTTTTCCCACCGGATAGTCAACAGGAGCATTGTTGGTTATATCCACCTTGAATATATCTGTTGCCAAAGCTTGACCTATATTTACAGGTGTTCTTCTTCCAATTGCTTCTACTGTCATATTTTCAGGAACAGTAAGTACAGGTTTTGTAGAATCAATTACTATTACTTTTTCAGTTGCTTTAGTAATATTTTTATTTGCATCCTCTGCAGTCCATGTAACAAGTGTCTCTCCTACAGGAAATTCTTCAAGAGAATCGTTTGAAATAGCTACAGGGAATATATCTGTTGCTTTTGCAAGAGGAAGTGAAACCTTGGTTCCTACCCCTGTGGCTTCAACAACTATATCACCTTGTACCGTAAGCACAGGTGCTATGGTATCTTTCACAATAATATTCTGCACAGCTGAAGTCACATTTCCCACTTTGTCCTTTGCTTTCCATGTTACGGGAGTTATTCCTACAGGGAAACCGTCTGATGGTGCATCGTTTGTCAACTCAACATCAGACATATCTTTAACCGTTGCAACGCCTATGTCCAAAGGTGTTTTTACTGCAGTTGCTTCAACAGTTATATCTTTAGGTGGGTATACCACTGGATTTGTTTTATCAATCTTTACTGAGGTACTTTTCTGTGCACTGATATTCCCCACGTTATCAACAGCCCAGTAGATTACATCAGAACTACCCTCAGTGTTTATCATGAAGGATTCTTGGTTTCCCTGAATTATGTTCTCTGTACCTGTTTCACCGATTTTGTAATGAATTTCTTTAACATTTGAATATATATCAGTAGCTTTAAGAGTAACGGTAACATCAGTGTCAACCCATCCATCTTCATTGCTTTCAGGGCTTACACTGCACGCTACTTCTGGCGAAGACTTATCAATCCGGAGATTTGTGCTTTGTGTACTTTCTTTATTTCCGGCTTTGTCAACCGCATACCAGTAGATAGGATAAGAGCCTTCTGTTTCAATAACTGCTGATGCACTCGGGCCGGGAAGTTTAATTTCCTCACCTTCTCCAATCCTATAGCAAAAATAATCAATACCGGAATACAAATCATTTCCTGTAAAATTAAGTGGAACATTTTTGTCGTACCATCCTGATTCTCCCGGGTTCGGTAACACGGTCTCGGTAGTTGGCGGTGTTTTATCAATATTTATGGGGCCAAAGGTCAGAGTTGAACTATTCTTCGCCATATCAACGGCAGTACCTGTAGACGTGATGTCTCTGCCTTCATATGAGATAACATCCTCCGGTGTACAGCTTGCTATCGCAGACAATGTATCTTTAGCATCATATTGTACCTTAACAGTGTGATTGGTCCAATTTCCCGCTATATATTCAGCACCGGTATCATCTATTGCACTGACAGTCATCAGCGGAGGAGTATTATCTACAAGGGTTGCCTTGTATGTTCCTACCTGCACATTAAAGGTTATAGTATTCCATCCGGGTACACTTGCTTTAACCTGAAGATTTTCTGCTACCCCTGTGATAAATGAATATAGCTGGTAGCCTTCTCCTACATAGCCTGTATATGTATTTGCACTAGATGCCATACCATTTGCACCCGTTGTAACAGTTATAAATCTGCTTTTATAGCCTCTCATTTGAGCAATTACTATTTTGCTATCAGAAACTTCAAAAGTAACCGGTATACCGGCAAGAGGCTTACCCTCAGCATCCTTCGCCACAACCGTAAGGGGCATCATAAATCCTCTTCCTCCGGTTACTGCCGGCGAATCCAGTGATAACATCATCTGTTGACGGAGCGGAGAAACTGCGTACAAAGCAGACCCTGCACTTTCAGCAGAATATGCCTCCTCGTCACTTATTACTACTGCCAACGAAAATGACAGTACTCCAAGCAGGATGCAGCACACCCACCTGTGCAGTATGCTAATGCTCTTACTCTTCACCTCAAACGGCGATTTTTCTTCTTTCATCAGAATTCCTCCAATTGCTTTTTTGTATTTTACAAAATATTCTTTCAGACATCCTATAAATACCTAAAAACCAACACCCCCTTTTATTTAAATTCAGAATGTAACATTAAAACTGAACCTCCTTCTAATATAAAGGCGATTTATCCCAACCCTTTACAACTTTTTCTAAAAATCTGATTACAAATTTATGTAATTAATAGTAATTTTTTTAATTTTTGGTTGTTATATGTACCGAAAATATTACTATATTAGTGAAACACCACGGGAAGACATCACTAGCAAAAAAAAGAATTCACACATTATTGAATTACAAAACCATCAAACTTCGGAGGTATATTTATGTATACAAACGATGACATCTCGGTGGAAAATTGCAGAAAACTACTGAGAAGAGCAGCGTGGAGAATACAGTATAAAGCGCGTGTTCAACAAGCTAAGGAATGTCAGATAATTTTTGAAAATCAGGCATATAACTGTGGGTTTGAAACAGAAATACTTTCAAAACTATATGTAAAGGATCTATTGGATACAATACCATGGGAAAAGTGCAGATTTATTTTAGAAAAAACAATAATTGATGAAATGACTGAAAAAGAAGTTGCACTCGAATTGCAAATGACTCAACAGGGGGTGAATAAATGGAAAAAGAAGGGATTAGAGTTATTACGGAAAAATCTAACGGATTTTTAGAGCTGGTAAAAAAGGCTCAGAAAGGTGATAAAGAATCTATGGATAAGATATTGGATTATTTTACTGCTGATATCGAATATTTATCCAGATATATACTGCTTCCAAGAGAGGATGCTATTCAAACGCTTAAAACTGAACTAATGAGTATTATATATTATCAGTTATAATCACTTATATAGCCATTCAATTATTAATTCTAAAAAAATATGTAGCTGCCCTGGAAATAATTACAGTTCTTTTGCAGAAAACATATTCTAAAATGTCCTGTGCAAAAATCTGTCTATCCCCTCTAGCTGTAGTAAAATCCAAATAAATATTTTCATAAATCTTTATCATAAACTATTTATTGAATCCAAAAAAACGAGTAGGGTATAAAAATTTTTATAAGAATATGATTGTAATATGAGCCGAAAGGATTACTTATAAATAGGTAGTCCTTTTTATATAAAAAAAGAAAGAGGGGGTGCACATGCAATTAAACATTTTAATTTCATGCGTTGCAGCAGTTTGCGGGATTATTTTCGGTTATATTACAATGCAGGCAAGGATTAAAGGTGAGTCAAAGCAAAGTGGTATTGAGGCCGGGCAATTAAAAGCTGATATTGATTATATTAAACGCAGCAGCGATACTACACTGCTTGAGATAAGGTGCCTTAATAATACGGTAAACAACCATGCAGATAGATTGGCCCGTGTTGAGGAAAGTACTAAACAAGCTCATCTCAGAATAAATGAAATAAGGGAGGAGTTGGTTAAAGATGCATAGTGTAAAATTCAAGCATCCTGAACAGGCCTACATATTTCCCAAACTGTTAGCGGCGGTAAATCGAGTATGTAATGATTTTCAAAAAGACGCCGAATGTTCAGCCGGGTATCGTTCTCTGGAATGCCAAAAAGCAACGGCAAGGCTGGTTTTAGCTCAGAATAAAGGTAGTTATCAATTAGATAACGGTTCAGTGTATGTCGGTAAGGGAAGTAACAGAAGATGCCTTGCAGCTGCTTATGGAAAATCAAATCACTGTTTCTGTATTGCAATGGATATCAATGGGTGGTTTGAAGAGCTTACTAACAGTCAGCTAGAAAAATATGGGTTGGTCAAGCCCATGTCCTATGAGCCTTGGCATGTTCAATTGATTGAACATGCAGGGATAAGTGAGGCCCAAAAAATAGCTATTAGGAACAACTGTCTGAAAGGGGTAAATTGTGTTATGAATGTCAATGAGTTTCAATCTATGACAGGACTGGTGAATGATGGAATTCCAGGTCCTAAGACACAGTGTAAGGCAAAAGAGGTTTTACAGGTATGTCAGGAAATTTTGGGACACGATTTTAAAAATGCAGAAGATATAATTAAGAAAACCCAAAGCAATCCGGATTACTGGCTTCCAAAGCTTAAAGAAATCAAATATTTTGACAGTTTCATAATGAACATAATAAAGGTGCTTGGATGTAAGGACAAATAGAACTGCTTACCACCCGCAAGCCCTTACTTTAAAAAGGTTTCACAGTCTTTGTAACTTGTGAAACCATTTTTAATATCTATTTATTATAGACCTTTTTTCATAATCTCTTTCCCGATTTCTGCAAATATAGGTGCTGCCGCTTCTCCTCCGCTTCTTCCGTCTTCGATAAAAACAGCTACTGAGTATTTTGGGGATTTTGCCGGGAAGTAACCGGCGAACCATGCCTGAACAACTTTTTGGCCATCTACGTATTGGCCGGTTTCAGCACTACCCGTTTTACCTCCTGCTCCCCCGTACTCACCAATGCTTGCCTTTTTTCCGGTTCCGGTATTTACAACACCTTCCATTAAGTTTTTTATCTTATCACTGGTGGCTTTTGAAATCACTCTTGTTTGTTCTATTTCTTTTAAATCCCTGACTTTGTTTCCTTCTTCGTTTATTACACAATCAACAACATTGATATTATTTTTTATGCCTCCGTTGGCTATAGTTGCTATCATATCAGCAATCTGAACTGGAGTTGCCATAGTTTCTCCCTGACCAATAGATACATTTGCAATATCACCGGGATTTTTTAGATCGGTTATAGCTGGAATAGCTCCTTTTGCTTCTTCTATACCCTGTTTAGACAATCCTGTAGATTTACCAAGACCAAGTTTCTCGCACATTGATATTATAGGCTCCGCACCAAGGTCCAGCGACATATTTATAAAATAAGCATTGCATGATTTTGCAAGTGCACTGTTCATATCTATAGTGCCATGTCCTCCAGTATTGTACGAAGAACATTTGAACTCGGTATCCCCTATTTGTATATATCCCGGACAGTTGAATACCATGTTATAATCCTGGTCCTTTTCAAACACAGCAGCCAGATCAATCAGCTTGAAAACCGAACCGATATTATATTGGGCAACAGCTCTGTTAAATAAAGGCTTTTTGTTGTTGAGCAGATAGTTTTCAATATCGTTAGGATCAAAATCCGGCTTACTGCACATTCCCACAATGTCTCCTGTTTCTACATTCTCAACTACGATAGAACCCGTCATTCCCTTTTCATCCAGAACTTTTTCAATAATACTCTGTATGTGGTAATCTATGGTAAGCCTGATATCAAGCTTTTTATTATTACTGTTTTCTTCAATAATTCTATAGCCAAGACCGCCTAACAGATTATTGCCTCCGTCGGTTATTACTCCTATGGAGTCCCCCTTGCCATAATTCAAGGTCTTTTCGTATATTTTCTCTAATCCAAAGCTTCCCACCTGGTCAGCCTTGTTCAAATAACCAAGCAAATGCTTTGCCTTGGTATCTGTGTTGTACCTGCTCAATGTGTTTACAAATGATATTCCCTGATTGTTAAGCTGGGACAGAACAGTTTTTGTTTCACTGTCAATTTCCATGATTATTGGTGTATTTTTTCTTTGCAAAGCTTCTTTTGTTTTATCTGAATCGAGTCCTAGTATTTGGCAAATATTGTCAACAACCTCGTTTTGCCCACGTAAAAGAGAGGGTTTCAGAACTACAGTGACTTTTGGTGTCCTTCCTGTAAGCTTTATTCCGTTTTTGTCTAAAAAATCTCCTCTTGAGTTTTCTATATTAACATTGTTCACTCTTTGGCTGGACGCTTCCTTTGAATAGCCGGGACCGACAACAACTTGTATATAAAATAGTCTGGTCACCAGTAAAGCAAATGTTGTCATAAATATAAATAGTATTGTTTTAATCCTTTTTGTCATAATAACCCCCTTAATTGAAAATGATTATTTATACTAATTATTTCCATGTGAAAGGTAAGGTTATACAACTTATTGATATTCTTCAAATTGAATTATAGTTTTTTAAGAATTTTTATATATTTTCCGAGTTCATCTTCTCCTTCGAAAATTATATTTGTAAAACCCTTTTTTTCGTATAGGTGTTTAGCAACTATATTATCAATATCAACGCCTACAGAAATTTCCTCAAAACCAAGTTCTTTGGCATAATTAATAAGGAAATCAAGAACAATACCTCCAATACCTTGATTACGATATTGTGCTTTAACTATCATACGTGAAAGGTATACTCGTTTACCCGGAATAGTATAATCCGGATCACTGTTGTGTAAGACCAAGGCCCCCTCTCCAATAAATTCACCGTTTTCGATATAAACAAAAATTATTCTTTTACCTTCTACTAATTCATCATACCACTTCTTGGCATTTTCACAATTACGATGCATATCCCATATGTTGCTGCATTTACTGTAATCTTCGGGTTGCAATTTAATGATATTATAAGGCATTAAAGATGCATCTCCTTTCCTCGTCTACACATATTGTATAATCTACAACAATGTAATTCAATTACATTATACCAAAATAATTCCTTACGCTCCTGCTTCTGATAGTCAATTGTTAATTGTTGTATTATTATGCATTTTATGATGGATAACTCGCAGTTAATTACTATTGGCGAAAAACTAAAAGGCTCCGTAGCAGATGATTCTGACGCATGGTTCAAATTTACTACAAGCTCAACAAAGGAGCCTTGGTACAGAATAGGATGTATCTATAAGGATGAAAGCAATTACGGGCCACACATGTACCTTTACAATGAAGAGGGAGAAGAGTTATTCGAGAAGGGTATAAACGATGGAGTTGACAATTTTAAGCATATTAAACTCAATCCAGATACTACATACTATGTAAAAATTACTTTTGCAGACAATACTGACTATACTGTATATGTTGACGAAATAAAGGATGATATATCAGACAATGAAGAAAAAGCCGTTACATTATACAGCGGAATAAAAGCAAGCGGCAAATTTGAGTGTGTTAACGATTCAGATACATACGCCTTTACCGCAAGTTCTACAAAGACTACCATATCAGCATCCCTTAAGTACAAAGACGTAAGAGCAAATATTAAGGTTTTTGACGAAGACGGCCAATCTATACTAAGCGAATTAGTCTATGATGCAACACCTAAGACCTATACAATTAATACTGTCAAAGGACAAAAGTATAGTGTATTATATTCGTCAGTTGAACCGTCTTATGAAATAGTCAAGTACGCCAGGACATATACATTGACAGTAAAAAGCGGTTCATCGGATATCAAATACCTGACAATGGATTCAGTATTGAATAAAGCAACTCAGGATATTTATTTGTTCAATGGAAAAGTTCGTCTCACCAAAGGAATCGACTATACTGTTTCAGCAGGTCGCATTTCTGCCGGCAAAACCACTGTTACTGTAAAAGGTAAAGGAACCTATACCGGAACAATTACAAAAACCTGCTATGTAGCAGGCAACTAAGATATATTATTTTATACAAAAAACGGGGGTATCAACCTAAGAAGATACACCCGTTTTATTTTTACTTCCTTCTCAAAATCGTATAAGGCCCTACTTCTTCATCAATAGGCATATATACAATCATCTGTGCATGAGGTGCAGTTCTGATGCTTTCTCCATCCTCATTTTTCATCTCTTTTATAGTTTGAGTAAAATAGCCTTTACGTGGGCTTACCACCTCTATTTCATCTCCCACAATCATACGGTTTCTTTGCTCAATCTTGGCAATACCCGTTGTTTTGTCATATTCCAGTACCATACCCACAAAGTCGTATTCTCTGATATAGGAGCTGGTATTATATATCTGATCTGCACCTGTAGTCTTATTAAAATAAAATCCCGTGGTATATTCCCTGTGACTGGCTTTTGACAGTTCTTTCAGCCATTCGGGGTCAAACTTGTAGTTTTCAGGATCGGACAAATACGCATCTATAGCTTGTCTGTAAGCACTTACAACTGTAGCTACATAAAAGGAACTTTTCATTCTGCCTTCAATCTTAAAGCTGTAGATACCTGCATTAACTAATTCAGGGATGTGTTCAATCATACACAAATCCTTTGAATTATATATATATGTTCCCTTTTCATCTTCATAAACCGGATAGTACTCTCCCGGACGTTTTTCTTCAACCAGATGGTACTTCCATCTGCAAGGGTGAGAACATGCTCCCCTGTTGGAATCTCGTCCTGCCATATAGTTGCTAAGCAAGCATCTTCCTGAGTAGGATATGCACATTGCACCATGAATAAAAGCCTCTAAATCCAAATCGTCAGGGGTTTTTGCTCTGATTTCACTAATTTCTTTGAGAGAAAGCTCTCTTGCGGTAACAATTCGCTTTGCACCATGCCTGTACCAGAACATAGCACTGGAGTAATTGGTGTTGTTAGCCTGAGTACTTATATGAATCTCCATGTCAGGAGCGCTCTCACGTACAATATCAAAAATTCCGGGATCAGAAACTATAACCGCATCTATTCCCAGTTCATCAAGCTGCTTTATATATTCAGGTAATCCCTCAAGGTCCTCATTATGAGGAATTATATTAACAGTGACATAAACCTTACAATCACGCTCATGTGCAAAGGAAATACCTTTCTTTATATCCTCAAGTGAGAAATTGTCAGCAGATGCCCTTAACCCGAACTTCTGTCCGCCTATATATACTGCATCTGCACCGTACATAATTGCCATTTTAAGTTTTTCAAGATTTCCGGCCGGAGCCAGAAGCTCAACTTTATTCATAATTCCTCCGCAATGTTTACTGTTTATTATAGCTAAGTGCTACTCCGTCTCCAATAGGAATAATAGCTGTCTCAAAAGCTTCATCCTCACAAAGCTCCTTTAGAAAGCTTCTCATTCTGTTTACTATGGTTCTCTTTCTTCTTACCACAAGCTCATCACTTGCAGTCATACCTTTATATAGAACATTGTCAGAAACAATAATTCCGCCTGGAGCAAGCATCCTCTTGCAATGTTCAAAAAACTCTCCGTACTGTCCCTTTGCGGCATCAATGAAAATCATATCATAGCTTTTGTCAAGACAGTCCAGAACCTCTAAAGCATCTCCTGCAATAACATTTATAGTATCTTGAAGTCCGGCAAGCTTTATATTTTTTCTTGCCAGCTCAATCATTTCTTCATTTCGCTCTATAGTATCTATTATACCCTTTTGCTGCAAAAATCCTGAAAATAGTATAGAAGAATATCCTATGGCTGTCCCAACTTCCAGAATTCTTGTGGGTCGCTTCATACTACCAATAACCTTCAAAAGCGCTGCCACCTCAGGCTGAATTATTGGTACATGATTTTTTGAAGCATATTCTTCAAGCTCAGCCAACAAGCCGATGTTGGGTTTAATAGTCTCTCTTATATATTGGGTAATATAGTCGTAATTGATCATTTTAATGCTCCATTCAGCTTCAACGTTAAAATAAAGATGGCATACTGCCATCTTTATTTTATACATTTCTGGCATTTAAGCCAGCCTAATTATCTTTTTTGTATTATTTTGCCAGTCCATATTGCTTCATAGCCTTTAAATGCTCCTGATATGTCTTGGAGAACTTGGTAGACCCATCCGGTCCTGCTATAAAGAACATGTAGTCCGTATCTTCATCCGGATACAATGCTGCGTTAACGGAATCCATACCCGGTGAACATATTGGCCCCGGTGGAAGTCCCGGATGAATGTAGGTATTGTATGGACTTGCTATTTTAGTATCCTCATAGGTAAGCTTCTCATGTACTTTTCCTTCTTTATTCAGGAAAACATACTGTATCGTAGCACAGGATTGTAACTTATTCATATCCCTGCTTTTTAAACGCCTATGAAATACTGCTGATACCAATCTTCTGTCCTTGGTATTGTTTGCTTCTCTTTCAATAATGGAAGCAAGAGTAATTACTTCGTCCATTGACATGCCTAATTCCTTGGCACGCTTGTAATGCTCTTTTGTTATCTTATTTTTAAAGTTTTCAAGCATCACATTTATTATTGTCTTTTCACTGGCATTCATAGCAAATTCGTATGTATCGGGAAATAAGTATCCTTCAAGTTTAAATTCCCGATTATTGCTGTCTTTTATATTCTTAACGAAATCATAATCGTACTTTTGATATTTCATTGAATAATCGAATTTATCCGTAGTAGCAAGTTCCTTTTTTACAAAGGTATTGACAATCTGTCTGTAGCTCAAACCCTCAGGTATGGTCACCTTTTTGCTTTCAGGCTTTCCGGTAAGAATTGTCATGATAGTATTAAATTCCAATCCCGGCTTCAGAATATGTGTTCCCGCCTGATATTTACCATCAAAACCGTTAATCTTTGACACGATTGTAAAAACCTGTGGCTTGCTGATAATACCCTCATTTGCAAGTATTCCGGCAATAGTCTTAGTATCTGAACCCATGGGTATATCTACCATCTTTGAACCTTCGGAATCAGCCCTTATTTTGATTTCCTTGGTTACTGTCTCAGATGTATCTGTGGAAACCGTACTTCTAAAGGTAATAACGGCCCCCACAGTAAAAATAAATACAAAAACAATAAAAATGGTCAGCCAGAAGGATAATTTCCTTAATCCGGCTGATATTATAAATAAACCAAAAAGAACCAATGTAAGGCCTACTGCCGTAAACACTGCATTAAGCAGTCCAAATTTAGCATCAAAACCCTTTAACAGAGTTCCGAAATAATTCATGATGTTTGGTACTGAGAGCAGTATCCCAATAATCACGGTCAGTATCCCTGTTAATGATACTTTTAATCTTCTATCCATCAAATATGTGACTCCATTCTAAAAATTCAAAAGCTCTTATAATAAATACTATAATATTCTTTTTAAATTTTGTCCATATTCCCGGTAATTACGTTTTACTTCTTATTTTCGCTCTTGATTCTGTATTCAGTACTTTTTTTCTTAATCGAATGCTCTTTGGAGTCATCTCTACAAGCTCATCCTCGGCAATAAATTCCAAAGCCTGTTCTAAGCTTAAATTTGTAGGAGGTGTCAACCTCAATGAATCATCTGATCCGGAAGCTCTCATATTTGTAACATGCTTCTTCTTACAAACATTTACAACCAGGTCGTCATATCTGGCATTTTCACCTACAATCATACCTTCATAAACTTTTGTTCCAGGTGTTATGAAAAGAGTTCCTCTTTCCTGAGCATTGTACAAGCCATAAGTAACAGCATCGCCATCTTCCCAAGCGATCAGTGAACCTCTTGATCTTGTAGGAATTTCACCCTTATATGGTTCATATCCGTAGAATACGTGGTTCATTATTCCATTTCCTTTTGTATCGGTAAGCAATTCAGACCTGTATCCGATCAAACCTCTTGCCGGAATTCTGAATTCAAGTCTCATATATCCCTGATTTGCAGATGTCATATTAACCATCTCAGATTTTCTCTGACCGAGTTTTTCCATTACGGTTCCCATGAATTCTTCAGGAACGTCTATCATCAGGTATTCTACAGGCTCCATTAAAACGCCGTCTATTTCCTTGTTAATAACCGATGGCTTTGAAACCTGGAATTCGTATCCCTGTCGTCTCATTGTTTCAACTAATATTGAAAGATGAAGTTCTCCTCTTCCGGATACAACGAAAGCATCAGCAGAATCAGTTTCCTCAACCTTTAAGCTTACATTTGTTTCCAATTCTTTGAAAAGCCTGTCCCTAAGATGTCTTGAAGTTACAAAAGTACCTTCTCTTCCTGCAAAAGGACTATTATTTACGCTGAATGTCATTGACAGAGTAGGCTCGTCAATTGCAACAAACGGCAGTGGATCAGGTGCACCTACTTCACATATTGTATCTCCGATGGTAACATCACCAACACCGGAAACCGCAACTATATCTCCAAGCTTTGCTTCTTCTGTCTCTATCCTTTTTAGACCTTCATAGCAATATAGCTTTGTTATTCTGGCATTAAGCTGATGTCCTTCTTTTTTGCAGATTATTGCCTGCTGACCAAGCTTCACTGAACCTCTTTCAACTCTACCTATTGCTATTCTTCCTACATACTCATCATAGTCTATATTAGAAACCAACAACTGAAGAGTTCCGTCCAGCTCACCCTGTGGTGAAGGAACCTTGTCTATAATTACATCAAATAATGGTTTTAAATCTCTTCTTTCTCCTACAAGGTCGCAAACTGCAAAGCCTTCCCTTGAAGAAGCATAAATAACCGGAAACTCCAACTGGTCATCGTCGGCACCTAATTCGATAAACAATTCTAAAACTTCGTCAACTACTTCCTCAGGTCTGGCTTCCGGTCTGTCAATCTTATTTACAACAACAATAGGCTTTAAGTTCAATTGTAATGCTTTTTTAAGTACAAACCTTGTCTGAGGCATTGCACCTTCAAATGCATCAACTAAAAGTAAAACACCGTCAACCATTTTCAATACACGTTCAACTTCCCCGCCGAAGTCGGCATGTCC
>JAEZIU010000172.1 GCA_023436485.1 Bacillota bacterium
GTTCAAAACTGCCGGAGAAGCAAATTTATGGAAAACTGTATGTGCAAGACTCGTGAAAGATTCGGCGCAAATAGTTGAAGAACTGCTCGAATTGAAATGATTATTCGTAAATAAAGATAGGGCTGTCTCATTTGGGACAGTCCCATCTTTTATTTTAGTATTAATTTTTCATCCATCAAACCAACGCTTTTATAAATATCTGGTAATTGTTAAATCCATGGTTTTTAATCAATCTACAACTTTTTTATCAGTCTATGACTTTTTAACACTATCACACAACTGTGTAGAAATAATAAAGTTGTGAACTGATAGGTTTTCGATTTCCAATAAATTGATCCAATAAGATGGTTTCTCAAATAAAATAGTTATGAACTCATATACATGTTTTTTCTTAAGAAATAGTTTAATCTATTATTTCAAATAATAAAGATATGAACTACAAAACTCCTTTTACATTATATGCATAATATCAACTTGCCTTTTCATATAATATTATTTATAGAGTGTAAAAGGAGGAATTTCATGAAAGCTACATTATCATATTCTGATATATTTAATGATCTCAACGAAACGATTCAATACCTAATTTCAATTAACTATTCTCATGAAAAGATTGATTCTTTGAAACTAGCGCAGAATATCGTACTATCGTTTGAATTAATGAATTTGTCATTAAAGCAATCCGTTGATAGCCTTAAATCATAATAACTTCTCTGGATACATACACCAAAGTCAGGTAATTATTCGGGGGTATTCATCATAAACATTTCATTATATATCGGCTGTGCATCCAATGGCATTTCTTTTATAGCTTTATGAATTCGATCTTTAATTATAGTTGCGCTAGCTTGAACTCCTATATAATCTCCTTCTAATGTAACATTACCAGGTATCAAATTTGATAATAATGTTAACCACTTTCTTACTTCGTCAGTAGAATATGCTTTTCCCGTTATTCTATTCAATTCATGTCTCACCAATTTGATAACTGGCGCTTCTGTATCAGATTTCTGAAACTCATAAATTACATCCACCAATTCATAGTAAGGAGGTGTTTCGGCTGTGAGCATTTCAATGTCATTTATCCAATTATGTACCTCTTTAGGAGTATGACAAGTCTCAAACATTTCTCTGAGTTTATCTAGTCCAATTTGTTTTGGTGTTATTAGCAATAGAAGCTTATTCAAATCTTTCGCGGTCATCATTGTAACTTGTTCATTTTTAGCCTCAATCGATATTGCACTATCCTCTATTTCAGCGCCTTGAAAATCGATTGCAACTTCTAAGCTGTAGTTCGCACTATATTTTTGTCTATGTCTCTTTAATCCTGACAAATGGGCTGTTCCCGCCGTAATTTTCTCTTTTTTTGTACTTTTCGCATCATAAGTCAAAGAGTAGCTTCTTGACTTCCCAAGCTCATCATAACCCAAAAATGCATCTGCTTTACCATCAGGCTCACCATTTCCCCCAATCGGAGTGACTTCAAATCCGAACACTGTTAGTACTCTTGCGACTGCTTCTTCTAGACCAGATGGATTATCCAATGAGTCTTTTAAGAACATAGCTACAGCCGGTATTCCCATTTTATCAGATAACGCCAATTGCCTTAAGGTGTTGTCTCTGCGTTTTATTATCTCAATCACTGTACCTTCATCCAGTCCTAATTCATAAAGATGAGTTTCTGTTAAGACCTCCGTTATCACAATACTTTCTAGCGGTATTATGTTGTTGTTACCATCTAGATAATTTGCAACAAATGGATGTGATTTATTGATTGTCAGAGTTCTTGCCTTTAAATTTAACTTAGCAATAGGTTCATCTATATGTAAATAATCGTATTCAATTTTTTCTATTACTTGTTCCCCAGTTTCTAAGTCACGAGCATATAGCTCCAATAATTCAGCCTTATCTTCTTGTAATGGTTTATCAACTAAAATAGGATTAGAAATTTTATTTTCAAAATATCTCTGAATAAAATTATATACCGGTCTCTTCGAAGTTGTATATGATGTCAACGACATTCTATAAGCTACTGACTTCTCTCGATTCATTTGAATTTGACTATCAAAGTAATACTTTTTAACTTCATTATTAAACTTGCTCTTAATATATTTTTTTAACTGTAAGAATGGGAGTGATTCTTTCACTGCTTCTCGAGTAGATGTAAGATTATTGTCTAAATCATCCGCATTAACAATTATTCTCGTTCTGTTAAATGCTCCATGTGAAAATGCCTCCAGCCCCAACAAAGGGTCATCCAGATTAATTAGTCGTCCTCGTATGCTTAAAAAAATACCATGGCTTCTTCCTAATTCAGACGATTTACCTTCAACTAATGAATCTTCATATAATATAAATTCTCCATTGATCCCCTTTACATTGGGCAAGTCTAAATAATTTGTTTCATTATCTATACGGCAAATGGCCCCTTCTGTTTTCTCTGCCGTTAAATCTTCCTTTCCAATAATCCACTTTTTCATAATTGGAACTTTAATCTTAGATGATTCGATATTTTCACCATTTAGCATCAATTCAAAGCAAGGATTTAATGGCAGTGCCGTACTTAGCAACCATTTCAAGCGACCATATTTTATCTCATTTGCTTTTGGTTTTAAATCTGTCATAAGAGAAACCGTCCATGTTCTTTCTGCATGATCACCAAACATATCAAAGTTCATTAATTCTTTTTTTATTAGCGATTCAATTAATTGTTTCGCTTCTGTTTCGTTTATCTCTCTTTCATCAATTTTAATACCATTGACATCATTATTAATCAAATCATAGTCCATGGTAGCCAATATATACCTTGTACTCTTAG
>JAEZIU010000220.1 GCA_023436485.1 Bacillota bacterium
TCCATATATTCCCTCCAGATAAATCCCTTTTTACCTATCTATAGTAATTAAGCTTTTTCTCTGCAAACGAAAATGCCTGAGCCACAATAAGATTCATTACATAATAGAAGACTCCGGCTACAAACAAGGGCTGTACCGAGGATACCGTACTCGAAGCATTTTGGGCAACTCTGAACATTTCTTCCACAGCGATTGCTGAAACAAGTGCAGTATCCTTAACAAGGGTTATTACTTCGTTGCTGATAGGCGGTAATACTCTCTTGACAACCTGAGGCAACACAATCTTAAAAAACACCTGTAGTTTTGTAAAGCCCAGAACTTCTCCTGCTTCATACTGTCCTTTAGGAATAGACTCTATTCCGCCTCTGAATATTTCAGCAAAGTAAGCCGCATAATTAAGTATAAATGCAATAACGGCAGCAGTAAATCTCCCCACTTTAGCATCAAAAAGATAGGACGGTGCAAAATAAACAACCAGCAGCTGCAGTATTAATGGCGTTCCTCTCATTATTGAGATATAGATACTTGTAATTCCGCTAATAATTATGTGTTTTGATCTTCTACCAAAGGATACCAGAAGTCCTAAAGGTATTGCAAAAATAAGCGTTAGTGCAAATATTTGCAAAGAAACTACCATGCCCTCCAATAACAACAATACCAGCTTCACTGATAAATCCCCTCTCCGTCATTAACTACGCCGAGCCTTAACCCGTGCTTCTCTATTTTATATTACAATAGTGCAATTTTCTACATTTATAATGCATTATTTGTTACCATTTTGCAACTATTCACTTAAAAACAGGGCCGATATATATTATATCAGCCCTTTTTTTGAAGTTTGTGCATATGATCAAATTTTCTTGTAAGCGATTTAAAATTACTTTTCTATAATAGATATATCCTTACCAAACCACTTGTTTGATATTTCACTTATCTTGCCATCTTTAGCCATTGCCTTTAGGGTATCATTTACCTGTGTCATCAGTTGAACATCACCTTTTCTGAAACCAACTCCATACTCCTCGGCAGCCAGTGATTCATCCAATATCCTGTATTTTTCACTATTCATCTTAATCTGATATCTTGCTACTATCTCATCCATTACAACACCGTCGGTATTGCCGGTTTTCAGGTCCATAAGACACAGTGTGTTGTCCTTGAGTTCTACTACATCTTTCAGTGAATTCTTAAAATCAGTATTTTTTTCTACTGCATCAGCAGCACTTGAGGTTGCCTGAAGTGAAACCGACTTTCCTTTAAGGTCTGACAGTGTATTGAACTTTGAATCAGCCATTACAACAACCACCTGATTGTTTTTCATGTAAGGGTCTGAAAAAAGTATATTTTCTTTTCTTTCTTCGTTAATGGAAAAACCGTTCCAGATGCAATCTATGTTTCCGGTTTTTAATTCCTGATCCTTTGAATCCCAGTTAATGGGCTGAAGTGTTAGTTTAATGCCTAACCTTGATGCAACTTCCTTTGCAAGATCTATGTCATATCCTACTATATTATAATCTTCATCTCTGAATCCCATTGGAGGAAAACTCTCATCCAAGCCCAGTACCAGCTCACCCTTTTCCTTGACCTTGTCCCATGACTGATCAACCGCTGTAGTGTTTGAAACAACTGAACTTTCACCAGCTGTACTTGAACTTTTTGAAGATTCACCGGGAGTTCCACATCCTGCAATAAAAAATGTCAATGCCATTGCACTGGCCAGAACCTTGATTATCCTGCCTTTTTTCACAATTACCAATCCCCTTTAACTAAAATAATGTTTTTAATTTTTTCTTTTTCTCTCTATTTCGATTTTCTTCTACATATTATTTTACTGCATAACTTTAATAAAGTAAAGCAATAAGTCAATGAATTTATTTACATTTTATTTACTCAAATAAATTGCAAGGATATGTTGGGTTTGTACTGCATAAATTTAATTAGTAGATACTTGTCTTTCATTAAAACGGTTAAGAGGTGACTTTATTTGGCTAGAACCAAGTTCTTTAAAATAACAATGTGTTTCGTTTTAATAGTTTGTATCCTTGCCGGGTCTACTGTAATACTTTTGAGAGATAATACAAATCAGGTATTATCGGTAAGTAACGAGGGATATATAAAATGGGTGGAATATAACGTGCCCTATGAGGCAATGGAGAAGGCATTAAGCATGGACGTGAAGTCCCATGAGAAACCTGTACAGCTCCACTGGGTTGAAATGTTGGCATATATTGCTACCAAATACGGCGGGAACTTTAAGAAGTATAAAGCAAAGGATTTGGAGGAGCTTGCCGACAAACTGAATAAAGGCCAGACAATGGAGCAGCTGACTACAAATATGAAGCATTATAACTATTTCTATCAGGCTTATGATGCTATCCTTGGTAACTTTGTAGGTGAATATGATGTTCAGGTAAAAGACCCCAGTGATAGTGAAAAGAAAATATGGCAGAAGAAGTATGGTTTAAAGGTCTTTTCTCCCATCGCCAGAGGCTACAGTTTCAGCCATTATGATGATTTTGGTAACAGCCGTTCCTTTGGTTTTTCCAGAAAGCACTTGGGCAACGACTTGATGGGCTCTATAGGAACCCCTATTATGGCAGTTGAATCCGGTATTGTCGAGGTAATGGGTTGGAATATGTACGGTGGATGGAGAATAGGTATCCGCAGCTTTGACCAGAAAAGATACTATTACTATGCACATTTGAGGAAAGACAGACCGTTTCATGCAGACCTCTATGAAGGAAAGATTGTGAAGGCCGGAGATGTTATAGGATACCTTGGAATGACAGGCTACAGCACACGTGAAAATGTTAACAACATTACCACACCTCATCTTCACTTTGGTATGCAGCTTATTTTCGATGAATCCCAAAAAGAAAGCAATAATGAAATCTGGATTGATGTATACGACATTATAAACCTTCTTCAAAAAAACCGTTCGGCGGTTACAAAGGACGAAGAAACCCGTGATTTCTATCGTACTTATGACATTATTGAACCAAATATGAACTACCATTTTTAAGGTTTGTATAAATTGGAGGCTTTTATATGTATAACTTGTTTAACAATAAGATTATTAAATATATTTCACTTGTTTTTATTATAATTTTAATTCTGATACTCCCTTTGGTCTTTATCCTGTCTGCTACAACCAGCGTTTTTGATGATGCACTTGAAAGTTTGGGCAAAGATAATGGAATTAGAGTACCCATAGTAATGTACCATGGGACAATTCCGAAATCTAAGGACTTAGGTAAATATGTAATTACTCCTGCAGAACTGGAAAGTGATCTAAAATATCTTAAAGACCATGATTATACTTCTGTAACCATGTCAGATCTTATAAACTATGTTTATAACGGTACGTCTCTTCCGCCCAAACCTGTTATGATCACCTTTGATGACGGATATTATAATAATTATATATATGCAACGCCAATTCTTGAAAACTATAATGTGAGAGCCGTAATATCGGTTGTAGGAGAGTTTACGGAAAAATCAACCAAGATACCGGAAAACAATGTGCAATATTCATATGTAACATGGGAGCAAATTAAAAACATGCATGATTCAGGAATTTATGAGATACAAAATCATACATTTAACCTCCACAGCTACGGCAAAAAAAGAATGGGTGCTAAAAAGAACAGGGACGAATCAATAGAAGCCTACAAAAACCTTTTATACTCAGATGTTGGACTTCTTCAGCAAAAGTTGAAAGAATCTGCAGGCATTGAGCCTAATACCTTTACATATCCATTTGGCTATATCAGCAATGATTCAATTCCTATTTTAAAGGAAATGGGCTTTAAGGCAACTTTATCTTGTGCTGAAGGTGTTAATATCATTAACAGAAATAAAAATGATATTCTTTATGGCTTAAAGCGAAAAAATCGCCCCCACGGAGTTTCTACAGAAAGTTTCTTTAAAAAGTTCTGCCCGTAGATACCCATTTTTTCTCCTGTTGTGTGTAATTATCAAGGCAGCCACATTTTTATAAAATAAGGAGATTAATTACATATGAGTATTTTTGAAGCACTAAAAGACAGAAATCTGTAATAATTCCATATTTTTAGGAGATATCACTCCTATTATGTAACCTTTTGTAATATTATTTAATATTATATATTACAAAGGATTATGTAAACCTTTGAATTTAATAAGGAGTGAATTTTATGCCAAATGGTGAATACTACTATTTTCATCATTCTAATGGGTCAGACGAACACGAAGGTTCATCCGGATCATGGTCAAGAAACAACAATGTTGTACTAAGTGCAAATACGGGAGGACTTGGACCATTACCCGTAATTACGACTCTTTTTGCAGATCCGATTAATGTAGTTTCTACTACTATCGACACAACCGGACTGAGAAGAACTACTAATTTACTTCAGTTTACAAGTATTATAAACCTACCCTTGGGGGTTTCAGTAACCTTCAACTTTGAGATTTTGCGTTCATCTGAAGATGGTTCAGCCGTTAAAGTCGGCCCTACCTATACGTTCTCAACTATTGTTGACGTATTGGAGGCAGAATCCTTCAGTTTCCAATTTGTTGATGCTATGCTGGCTCCCGGCAACTACACTTATTCCGTACAGCTCTCTACAAATTCCATAATTGATATAACTCCGGGAGCATCAATTATGAATGCAACATTAAGTGTATTAGCAGTCGAAGGCTAATGCCATCCACTTCTCCTTCTGGCTGCTGCAAAATAGTTGCAGCAGCCTTTTTTTAATGCACATAAGTAACAAAAATTATTGAAGTAAACTTTAAATTATTTGCTATTTATGGTATTAATAGTAATTAGTGTTATTTAATTATAGGAGATGAGAAATAAGGAGAATAAAATTAATGAAAATAGGATGCCCTATATGTAACCAAAGACAGGAATTTAATTTTAAGCTATTATTTAAAGAGAGATGTAATTCCTGTAATTCAAAATTTTACCTTCATTATAGCAAACCAATTAAATTATTCCGTTTTTTAGTGCAAACTTTTATTATCTTTATTGGAATTTATTTTTCTACAACAAATTTCCAAAAACTATTACTCATCCCTCTTATTTTTGCATCTTTTATGATAACCGAAATTTTATGCCTATTATCTTTAAAAGAATAATGTATTGTATTGGTTATTTTAGCCCTCATAATCACTTTTTTTAACATTCGCAAGCTAGTTATGGCTTGTTGTTAAAAAGTTATCATAGTTTCGTCTAATAATCTCTTTCATTGTATTAATTATATAAATCTTTAACCATTTCTGGATTATGTCTATATACTGTATTAAGAGTTTGAGTTTGTATATAAATTAATACAAGTGGCGGGAGGTGTCTATTATGTCTTATATAGTTGAAGTTAAAAACATCGGTATGAACTATCAATCACCAAATGGCGAAATTCCTGCCATCGCTGACATCAACATGAATATATCCAAGGGCGAATTTATTTGTATTGTCGGACCCAGCGGATGTGGCAAGTCAACGCTATTATCTATTATCGCGGGACTTGTAAAGCCCTCTTACGGCAACATTGTTATAAATGGAGGCCGTAACAGTGAATGTCTGCAGCAAGTAGGGTATATGCTTCAAAAGGACTTTCTCTTTGAATGGAGCACTATTCTTGAGAATGTCATGTTGGGACTTGATATAAAGAAAGCCCTTACCCCTGAAAACAGGGAATATGTTTATAGTCTTCTTGATACATACGGACTCAGTGAATTTAAAGATAAATATCCTTCCCAACTGTCAGGAGGAATGCGGCAGCGTGCCGCCCTGATTAGAACTCTGGCTTTAAGGCCTGAAATACTTCTTTTAGATGAAGCATTTTCTGCCCTGGATTACCAGACCAGACTGGCAGTAACAGAGGATATATATTATATTATCAAGAAAGAAAACAAAACAGCAATTATGGTTACCCATGACATAGCTGAAAGTATAAGTATGGCTGACAGAATTTTTGTTCTTACTGGCAGGCCATCATCTATTAAAAGTGAGCACAACATATCGTTATCCTGCAATGATGTAAGAACCCCCTTTAACAGTCGTGAAGCTCCCGAATTCAGGCACTATTTTAATTTAATATGGAAGGAGCTGGATGTACATGTTTAAGCGTAAACAAGAACCAAATATGTCTCAGGAAAGGCTTGAGTATCTTAAGTCCAAAAGACGGCGGAAAGTATCTGTCCTTGTAACACAAATAGTGATTCTTGTGGTGTTTTTTGCACAGTGGGAGATACTTGCAAGGCTGAATATTGTAGACTCCTTTATTACAAGCCAGCCATCCCGTATTGTTAATACCATAATCAATCTTTATAGGGAGGGACAGTTATTCCATCACATTGGTATTACATGCTGGGAAACCGTTGTAGGCTTTGTAGCAGGTACTGTGTTGGGTACATTGATTGCCGTGGTGCTTTGGTGGTCGGAGTTTTTATCAAAGGTGCTGGAACCATATCTCGTTATACTGAACAGCCTTCCCAAGATAGCTCTTGGGCCTATTTTCATTGTTTGGTTCGGAGCAGGGACTTCTTCAATTATTATTATTGCCCTTGCCATATCCATTGTGGTATCTATTCTGGAAGTTCTCAACGGATTCATGGCAACCGACGAAGAACAGATAAAGCTGGTGAAAACCTTCGGTGCCAGCAGGCTTCAGGTTTTCACAAAAGTTGTATTCCCTGCGAATCTCCCTGTAATTATTAATTCGTTAAAAGTAAATGTTGGTCTTTCATGGGTAGGAGTTATTGTTGGTGAATTTCTGGTTTCAAAATCAGGACTTGGCTATCTCATAGTGTATGGGGGGCAGGTTTTCAAGCTTGATTTGGTTATGGCAAGCGTTATTATACTATGTATTGCCGCAGGTATAATGTACCAAGCGGTTGTACTTCTTCAAAAAATTCTTATAAAGAAACATATCTGATACTGTTCTAAGTTTTATAAAAGAAAGGGGAGCTATTTATGAAGAAATTAATTATTTTATTAGCTATATTAACATGTACTATTTTTGTACTGCCATCCTGTGGAGGTAATGATAGTTTAATTAAAGTTGAATTAAGCGAAGTGACACACTCAGTTTTTTATGCTCCACAGTATGTTGCATTGAATAAAGGCTTTTTCAAGGATGCAGGACTGAATATCGAACTCCAAAACGGTCAGGGTGCCGACAAGGTTATGACTGCTGTATTGTCGGGACAATGTGACATAGGCTTGGCAGGCCCCGAAGCAAGTATATACGTATATAACGAAGGTAAAGCAGATTACGCTCAGGTTTTTGCACAGGTAACCAAAAGGGACGGTTCCTTTCTTGTGGGAAGAAAGGCTGAACCCGGTTTCAAGTGGAGTAATCTCAAAGGCAAGAATATCATAGGTGGAAGAAAAGGCGGAGTTCCTGAAATGACTCTTGAGTACGTTCTTAATAAAAACGGGCTTGCTCCCGGGGATAACGTAAATGTCGATACGAGTATACAGTTTGCACTTATGGCCGGTGCATTTACCGGTGGCAAGGGTGATTATGTTACTTTGTTTGAACCTGTTGCATCCTCTCTTGAAAAGGAAGGAAAAGGCTATATCTTAGCTTCCGTTGGGCAGGAAAGCGGCGAGATACCTTTTACTGCATACTTTGCTAAAAAGAGTTTTATTGAAAAAAATAAAGATGTTATTCAGAAGTTTACAGATGCACTTTACAAAGGTCAAATCTGGGTAGACACCCATTCTCCCAAAGAAATTGCCGAAGTATTAAAACCGTCCTTCCCCGATACTGATACAGAGCTTCTGACGGCTGTTGCCGAAAGGTACAAGAAAATTGATGCATGGTGCAAGGAGCCCGCTATGAAAAAGGAGTCCTTCGAACTGCTTCAGACTGTAATGAATCAGGCAGGAGAACTCAAGCAAAAAGTCCCTTATGACAAGGTGGTTGTCAATACCTACGCCGATAAGGCAGTTAAGTAGGTTTTATATAACAGGGGCTGTTGCAAAAATTTTTCTGTTTTAATACCTGTACTCCCGTATAAAATTATACTTCTGAGTACAGATTAAGACAGATAAAAATTAATTTTGTAACAGCCCCTTGATTATATCTCTATCATGTTTTTAATTTTAGAATAGTGGAACAACTGCTCCCTTGTACTTTTCTTCTATAAACTTCTTGACCTTTTCGCTTTTAAGTGCGTCCACCAACGCTTTTATGTCTTCTCTGTTCTCATCACCCTTACGGATAGCAAGAATGTTGGAATAAGTCTTTGCAGCTACAGAGTTGGCTTCCTCTTTGGCAAGTGCATCAGTTTCAACATTGAAGCCTGCCTGTAATGCATAGTTTCCGTTTATGACTGCCAACTCTACATCAGGCAAAGCTCTTGCCAGTTGAGCTGCTTCCAGTTCTTTTATGTTAATCTTTTTTGGGTTTTCAGTGATATCCTTTACTGTTGCCTTGAGGCCTGCATCAGGATTTACTTTTATTAACCCGGCTGTTTCCAGAAGTAAAAGTGCTCTTGCTTCGTTTGTAGTATCATTTGGAATTGCAATTGTTGCCCCCTCTACTATAGCATCAAGTGACTTTATCTTCCCAGGGTATATTCCCAACGGTTCGTAATGTATTTCTGCTGCAGAAACTAAATCTGTCTTATGTTCTTCGTTAAAATTGTCCAAATATGGCTTGTGCTGGAAGTAGTTGGCATCAAGGGTTTTGTCTTGAACGGCAAGATTTGGCTGAACATAGTCAGTAAATTCTTTTATTTCAAGCTCATATCCTTTTTCCTTTAGTACGCTTTGAACTTCTTTAAGTATCTCAGCATGGGGTGAAGGCGATGCTCCAACAACGAGCTTTTTGGATTGGGAACCGCAGCCTGACAATATACCGGAGACTGCAAATACCGAAGTAAGTAGTAATGCAAGTAATTTTTTCTTCATTTTATGACCTCCCTTTTTATATTAAATGTATTAACTTTGTTTTCTTCTATCACGCTTTCTGGCTATTCTTGTTCCCGCTTCCTGTGTTACCTGTACAACGATAACAAGCAGTGCAACGGTAATAAACATTATGTCATTCTGATACCTGTAATAGCCATAGCGTATTGCAATGTCGCCAAGCCCTCCCCCGCCCACTATTCCAGCCATTGCGGAATATCCGAGAATTGTTGTGGTTGCTATTGCTGCCCCTGTAATAAGGGATGGTACGGATTCAGGCAACATGACCTTACGGATTATCTGAAACGGACTGCATCCCATTGACACAGCCGCTTCTATAACGCCCTTGTCAACCTCCTGAAGTGAGGATTCCACAAGTCTTGCAATAAAAGGTGCTGCTGCTATTACAAGGGATACCACAGTAGCGGTTGACCCGATGGTTGTTCCGATTAATAATCTTGTTAATGGCATTGCGGCAATTAATAATATAAGAAAAGGAATTGAACGAAGCAGGTTTACTATTACGTTCAGAACCTTGTTTAACTTGGGCATAGGGAGAATCCCGCTGTTTTCGCTTGTAACCAGCAAAACACCAAGGGGAAGACCTATCACATACGCTGCCAATGTAGAAACCAATGTCATATAAACTGTTTCAAGAAGACCTTTGGATATCATTATCCACGTTGAACTATCCCACATGGTCAATAACCTCCTCTACCGCAAGATTTCTTTCTTTCAGGTAATTAATTATTTTTTCTGATGTCAGTTGATCCTCGGGAAGTTGTATAACCATCTGTCCGAATGCTTTCCCATCTATATCACGCATATCCGCAAACATTATGTTAACAGGTGCTCCGCAATCCAAAATCATTCTGGAAACAACAGGCTCATAAGAGGAACTGCCGTCAAATACTATCCTGCAACAGCGACTTCCGATATCTCTTTGATTTTTATTGCCATTGGGGAAAACTAATCTTTGAGCAGCATGTGTCTTGGGGTGTGAGAAAACCTCAGATACCTTTCCCTGCTCTGCAATACCGCTTTGATCTATGATTGCCACATGTGAGCATATCTGTTCTACTACGCTCATTTCGTGTGTAATTATTACTATAGTAATTCCTAGCCTGCTGTTTATATCTTTCAGCAATGAAAGGATTGATTTTGTAGTATTGGGGTCAAGTGCAGACGTAGCCTCATCACACAACAAAACTTTAGGGTTTGTTGCTAATGCTCTGGCTATGGCAATCCTCTGTTTTTGTCCGCCTGACAGCTGTGACGGGTAGGACTCTGCCTTGTCAGCCAGATCAACCAGCTCCAGCAGCTCCTTTGCATGATTTAGAGCATCTTTTTTATCTATACCTGATATTTCAAGAGGAAACGTTATGTTCTCTATTGCGGTACGTTGCATCAGAAGATTAAATTGCTGGAATATCATTCCCATAGACTGGCGGACTTTTCTTAATTCCTTTTCACTGAGACCTGCCAAATCTACACCATCTACTACTACCCTTCCGCCTGTGGGTTTTTCAAGGTAGTTAATACACCTAACCAGAGTACTCTTTCCTGCTCCGCTCATTCCGATTATTCCAAAAATGTTGCCCCGGTTAATTGTAAGATTTACATTTTCAAGAGCCTTAACTTCCCTTGTTTTTCCTGAAAATATTTTAGTTAATCCTTCTATTTGAATCACAGGTTTACTGTCCACTTTTTTCACCTACTTTAGAACTTATTCCATACTATTCATATAATACATATATGTATTGTATTGTTTTTTATAGTATAAGGTTTGTTAATTATTTTGTCAATGTTATTTTTTACTATTCCCATATTTTTACTTGGATTTCCAATACCTACAATATTTTATATATTGACACATTATAAAGTATGTGGTTCAATAAAACATATATAATTAGTATGAAATTGGAGGTATTTATGCGAATTTCGTCAAAAGGCAGATACGGGATAGCATCTATGATATGTGTTGCACAATTAGGCAGAAACGGTGATTTTGTAACTGTAATAAGCATTTCGGAGAAACTTGGGATATCCAAAATATACCTTGAACAGGTTTTTTCTCTTTTAAAAAGATCGAAACTTGTTAATTCAATCAAGGGATCCCAGGGCGGATATCAGCTGGCAAAATCTTCAGAAAAAATTACTGCTTATGATATTTTGCAAGCCGTTGAAATAAGTTTGTTTGAAAAGACCGAACGCTCCGTTTCTGAGCAGGCAGAGGGAATTGAAAAGTCAATAAGCACCTTGGTTTGGGATAAGATAGATGAATCAATTTCTGAAGTTCTAAAGAAAACTACTCTCAGTGAGCTTGTTGATGAAGCTGAAAGAAATCCGGAAGATGATTCCTTTATGTTTTATATATAGACGAAAACATTTCTATGAAGTGCTTTGCTGCTGTAGAAAGGTGTCTGTTACGTACCCAAATTATTGCAGCCGTAGTCTCAAGTGATTTCTCAGGAATTTCACAATATTTCAAAACATTACTCGGAATGTATTCTACAGCTGACATTGGAACTATTGCAATTCCAATGTGGGCACAAGCCCATGTCAATATAGACCTTACATCATCGCTTTTGCATAGGATATTCGGCTCAAAGCCAGCATTTCTACAGCATCCGGTAATCAGCTTTTCGTGACGACGATGGATCATAATGGGTTTTCCTTCAAGCAAGCTTATTTTGAATATATCCTCATCCTTCTTTAATCTCCATTTATCCGACCACGCAACGACCATGGGTTCATTAGGAAGATTTAATGAATTGTATGACTCAGCATCGTATGGGAATCTGACAATACCGATTTCAGCTATTCCCTTGTCCAGCAACTCCGTAACTTTGTATGAGTCCCCTTCCCAAAGCTGGAATCTTACCTTTGGATATTTCAGATTAAAGTTCTGAATATATTCCGGCAGGATTGATGTTCCAAGTGACGCTACTGTCCCGATGGACAGCACTCCTTCAAACCCTTCCCTCATTTCCATGATTTCGGCTTCCGTAGTTTCCACCAGCTCAATAATTTGCTCAGCTCTGTCCCTTAGCTTCTTGCCGGCATCTGTCAGCTGTATTCTTCTGCTTCCGCGTTCTACCAACTTGATCCGGAGTTCGTTTTCCAGTAATTTAAGCTGCTGACTTAACGGAGGTTGTGCCATATGCAAACGTTTTGAAGCAGCCAGTATCTGACCTTCCTCACAAATAGCCAAAAAGTATCGTAGTTGTTTTATATCCACAAAAACCATCTTCCTTCTTTTTAATATACTTTTTTCATATATATGAGCAACTTTTTTAGTATTATTCATATAGTTTTTTCTTTGCTATAATGTTAATTGAAATTTTTACAACAGTCAAAGGAGATATTTTTATGAAACGCAGGTTAATTGCATTATTAACTGCAGGGCACATTGTTACGGACATAAATCAGGGTGCACTTCCGGCCCTGCTGCCATTTCTCATGGCTTCACATAAATTCAGCTATGCAGCTGCCGCAAGCCTTGTGTTTGCGGCAAATATAAGCTCTTCTATTATCCAACCGGTATTTGGATACTTTTCGGACAGAATATCCGTACCCCGGTTGCTGCCTCTGGGTATAACTATGGCAGGCTGCGGACTTGCTGTAGCCGGGCTGCTTTCTAACTTCTGGCTTATTTTTATTGCAGTTGCAATCAGCGGAATAGGAATTGCAGCCTATCACCCTGAAGCAGCACGACTCACCAATCATGCATCAGGTAAAAGCAAAGGAGCAGGAGTCAGCACATTTACAGCAGGAGGAAACATTGGTTTTGCAATAGGGCCTATTATTACTACGGCTGCACTTTCAATTTGGGGATTGAAAGGAAGTCTCGTACTACTGATTCCTTCATTATCAGTCTCAGCTATTTTTTTATTATTCTCTCGTCAAATATCTGCCAATCAAAATACCTATGAGTCTGCATCCGACTCATCTTACCATCTGCCTCCGGATCAGTGGAATTCATTTTTCAGACTCACCGGTGTAATTACCTGCCGTTCCATAATGTTTTTCGGATTGAATACTTTTCTGCCCTTGTACTTCATTAATGTTTTCAACAAGACAAAGGCCTTCGGCAGTACTGCACTGACTATCCTTCTTCTTGTAGGGGCCGTGGCATCCTTGGTTGCAGGACGGCTTGCAGATAAATATGGATACCGTAGTATTATCAGAACAGGCTTTGCCGCTTTGATTCCTTCAATGATTATTTTTATTTTCTGCAAAAATGTAAATTTAGCAATGCTTATGCTTATTCCTGTGGGCTTCTCACTTTTTGCACCATTCAGTCCTATAGTCGTTCTTGGACAGAAGTATCTTCCAAACCACATGGGATTGGCTTCTGGCGTTACTCTTGGTCTTGCAGTAAGCATAGGCGGTGTATTTGCACCTTTTCTGGGTATTGTAGCAGATAACTACGGGATTAAATCTGCATTGGAAATACTTGCGATTTTGCCTGTTCTGGCAGTATTGGTTTCTTTTACCTTGCCGAAGCCAAAGATAATAAAATCTTCGGATCTAAGCATAAAACAATAGGCTGACGCAAAACTATATACAATATGTGAGAAGACTTCTCTCTAATCGTACTTCCGTACAAACTTATAACAATGGATTGCTCCCAAAGCAATCGCCGAAATAGTTTTAGTTTACGACAAGCATTTTTACCGTCGCAGAAACTCGACATCGTGTCTCGGGTTTCTGCTCAACGCGACGTCCTGTCACGTTGTCGGCAAAAATACCTGTGCTTCACTTACAATTTCGGCAATTCCTTTTAACTGAGCTTCCCATTGTTATAAGTTGCACTCACGTACTATTAAACAGAATCCTTTAGCTATATTGTATCTGTATAGTTTTGCGACAGCCTTTAAATCATTCAAACGTTTATTATTTTATATTTAATCCTTCATTCATACTGCCTGTTCTATAGCCTTTTAAATCTAATGCGGTATACATAAACCCTATTTTTTTGAATTCAGAATAAACCTTTTCTCTTATGCCATTTTCAATAAATTTCAGGAACTGTTCCTGTCCTACTTCAATTCTTGCTATGTCCCCATGGAACCTTACTCTTACCTGTTTAAAGCCCAAGTCCATTAGTAGCTGCTCTGCTCTGTCTATCATCCTGAGCCTTTGTTGTGTAATTTTTTCTCCGTAAGGAAATCTGGAGGAAAGACACGCAAATGCAGGTTTATCCCAAGTTTTAAGGCCCATTTCCTTTGAAAGAAAACGGATTTCGTCCTTGGTAAGAAGTGCGTCTTTCAGTGGGCTAAGGACACCATGCTCGCTAACTGCTTGAAGTCCTGGTCGGTAATCTCCAAGGTCATCATGGTTGGAGCCTTCCAGAATATGTTTAACATTTTCTTCTTCTACAACCGTCTGAATTTTATCATATAACTCATTTTTGCATAAATAGCAGCGGTTAACGGGATTATCTGAAAATCCGTCAACGTCCAGCTCCTCAGAGTCGATTATTCTGTGCCTTATACCATAATTTGACGTAAATTCCTTTGCTTCATTCATCTCTCTTTCAGGATATGTAGAAGAATGTGCTGTTACTGCTACAATATCTTTTCCAAGTACATCAAATGCAACCTTTAATAAAAAAGAAGAGTCCACTCCGCCGGAAAAAGCTACAGCAGCACTTCCCAATGATTTTATGTTTGCTTTTAGAAAATCAAGTTTATCAAATACGCTCATAATACCTCCCGGAATTCTTATTCCTAGTGTTCCTATATAAATTATAATGATAATACAATAATCAGATATCCGTGTCAATTTATTTCTTCCACTTGGCTAGAGCATCGGCAAGAGCTGAATTTATACTTTCGTCCTTTTCCTGTTGTCTCATAAATTTGGCAACATCCTTTTTGTCTACCTGTTCACCCTTACGCTTTTTAAAGGCATCCAGTTTTTCCCTGTGACCACATGAACAGTAGAAGGATTTGTTTTCGCCTTCTCCTCTGATTTCCATCTTCTTGTGACATTCAGGGCATCTTGCATTGGAAACTACTGTTACCGATTTACGGTAACCGCATTCCCTGTCAGGGCATACATGCATTTTCCCCTTCTTGCCGTTTACTTCCAAAAGATATTTTCCGCATTCCGGGCACTTTTCTCTGGTTAAGTTATCGTGTTTGAACTGCTCCGAGCTTGCTATGACTGCTCCCACCAATTTTTTTGCGTAATTTTTCATATCGCCTACAAATGCGTTTGAGTTGACCTTACCTTTGCTAATCAATGAAAGCTGCTGCTCCCACTTTGCAGTAAGCTCTGGAGATTTCAGATCTGCCGGAACCAGTGAAATTAGTTGTGTTCCTTTTGAGGTAGGATGTATTTCTTTACCTCTTCTTTCTACATAGAAGGTATTAAATAGCTTTTCTATTATATCTGCCCTTGTAGCCGGTGTGCCAAGTCCACTGGTGCTTTCCAGAGCTTCCTTTAACGCTTTATTTTCTACAAACTTACCCGGATGCTCCATTGCAGAAAGTAAAGAAGCCTCATTATACCTTGCGGGTGGCTTGGTTTTTCCGTTTATTGCTTTCGGTGCAGTAACTTTTGCTTTTTGACCTTTTTGAATATCCGGTAATGACTGGTCATTGTCATCTTCATCACTGTCTTCATCAAGCTTTCCAAAACCGTCATATACTGTTTTCCACCCCGATGATCTTACTATCTTTCCTTTTGCATAGAAGCTTTCTCCCGCTATATCCAGCTTTACTGTAGTCTGCTCATATTCAAAGGACTGACTTAGCACTGCTATAAATCTCTTAACTATAAGGTCATATATATTTCTCTCTTCTGAATTCAATGAGGACAAATCCACAAATTGTTCCGTTGGTATTATGGCATGGTGGTCTGTAACCTTGCTGTTATCTACAAACCTTTTTGTAACAATTGGTTTATTCCTCATAACTCCCTGCACAAGCTTGGCATATGGGCCTACTGCTATGCTTTTCAAGCGTTCGTTCAAGGTTGGTACAATGTCATCTGTTATGTACCTGGAATCTGTTCTCGGATATGTAACCAGTTTGTGTGATTCATAAAGTCTCTGCATTATGTTGAGAGTTTGTTTTGCTGAATATGAGAACTTTTTGTTCGCATCTCTTTGCAGCTCTGTCAGGTCGTAAGCCAATGGAGGCAGTTCTTTCTTTGTTTCTTTTTTTACCTCAACTACTTCACCCATCTGCCCTGTTATTTTAGCTAATATTC
>JAEZIU010000227.1 GCA_023436485.1 Bacillota bacterium
ACACAATAAATTGTGGCATGCTGATTAGGGTCCATATACTCCGCTACCGCGGGAGGAATTTTATACTTTCTGCATAGTGCTGTATTATCTAGAACGTCAGGAACAGCCGCAATATTGGTATAAGTCTTGTTAAATTTATTGGCTTTACCAAAATACTCTGGCTTATAATATATGCTTTTGTTATAAAACCTATCAGGTATCTCCCTTATGGAAATCTTTTTATCAAGTATATTTTTCCATAATGTTTCAATTTTATTTGCATCAGGAAGCAATGCACCCATTGCTATAATTGCAATTCTATCCTCCGGATAATAGTATTTACTCATTTTAACCTCCATCTCATTCCATACATCAAAAGCTATTAGTCGTCCAAGCATTATAATAACAGCGTTATCAAAAAACTGGTAATTTGGGTATTTCAAAAATTTGAATATGCTAATATTTCACATGTAATATGTGAACAATGTATTTTTGAAATGCCCCTAATAGCATTTTAAATCTGAAAAATTAAATAAAATTATAAATTATTGTAGAAGTTTACAATATCTGAAGCCAGCCTTGGAACCCTTAAAGCATTTAAGTGTCCTGCCGAATAGACAGACACATTCCTTATGCCGGTTTTTTTAATAAATGTCTTATATTTGTTCTCAGAAATAATTTGATCATAGACGGAATATGCAACAGCAATCATATTATTATCTATTTGATAATCAATATTTTGACATGGATCCAATTCTTCAAGCATTCTTGTATATTCGCCCATATCAAATCCGCTGTTTATGATATCCCTCCCAATAGTAGTAAGTAACGGGTTGTCCAATACCAACCTGGAAAGTTCCGTTACAGGATTAAACAAAAAGGTTTTTATGTTTTGCTTCTTTAATATATAGTACTTAAATGCCATGCATCCCCCCATACTAAAACCGGTTAATGTTGTTTCCAGCCCATTAAAAGCTTTTATAAAGCTCAAAGAAGCCTCAATATCAAACATGGATTGTGATATGGCATTACATAATCTGTAAATGTCCGCACTAAAAAAATATTCCCCGCTAAAGCTGCTTTGGTGGGGTTTCCTTTCAAAATGGTATGGAAGCAACATAATAAATACATTAACATTTAAAAAATTAAGCTGCTTAATAAGGTACATATAATTTGCCATATTATCATCAAACAATCCATGCAATAGAAGTATATTGCTTTTTGGATTATCTGCAGGATAATAATAAATGTAAACCTTGTCATTCTCCACATAATGATTTGACCTACAATAAGAAGGTATACAAAAACTGGTAATACCATCTCTATTAACCAGTTTCTCTGCTTTTGATCTATCAAAAGACAGATTGTCAAGATCCTTAAAAGAAATATTGCTGTTTTTAAATAAAGAATTCAATGGAGAGTGACTAACTTTTAAAAGCTTTTCATTTATTAATTTTTCAACTGCAAAAGAGTCAACAAATTTTGAGCTAGTCTCATTCATCTTTACATTCTGATTCCCTTCAACTAATCAAAGACTTTTTAATGCTTTTTTGTCAATCTTTCCAAGGTTATTCCTTGGAAACTCTTCCAAAACAGATATGTATTTAGGTACTTTAAAGTTGGCAATTTTACCGGATATGTATCTTATCAAGTCCCTCTCATTCCATGATGCATTATCCTTTAGAACAACAAATGCTTTTACAATCTGTCCATATATTTCATCTTCTATGCCAACAGCAGCTGCGTCAACAACATCCTTGTGAGAGTTTAATACAGCTTCTATTTCAAGAGGAGATATCTTTAAACCTGCTACATTGATAAATTCAGTCTTTCTACCGCATAGAACAAAAGAACCGTCACTTCTTCTATAGCCATAATCCCCTGTATAAACCTTCCCATCGCGAAGTCTTTCTTGTGTCTCCATCGGCTTATTCAGGTATCCAAGCATTAAACCTCTGCCTGATACTCGAAGTTCACCAATGATTCCATCCTCACAAACATTCCCATCTTCATCAACAGCTTCAACCTCAAGAATGCCCTTTGGTGGAAATCCAACATTACCAGCAGGCTCAGGAAGCATAGACATTCTAGTAGCTATAAGAGTCGTCGTCTCGGTCATACCATAGCCTTCATCCAAATATATTCCGGTGGCTTTATACCATGCCAGCGATGTTTCATAGCTTAGCGGTGCAGCAGCTGAAAACGCAGCCTTGAGCTTCCTTAAGGAATCATATATGGAATCATATCTTAGAAGCTGCTGGTAGTGCGTAGGCACTCCAAACATATGTGTGATGTTCTCACTTACAATTGTTCTTGATATTTTTACAGGCTGGAATGCCCTCAAAAAAACTACGGCTGCTTTACCGGACAAAGCCGGTATCAGAATAGATACGGATCCAAATCCATGTGAAAATGGTACAAAGCACAATATGCGGTCCTCCGGAGTATATGTGTACATACCACTATTACTCTTTTCTATAAATGTATAAAAGCATCCTGTTGTAAGCATTACTCCCTTTGGTTTTGATGATGTTCCAGAGGTATACAACAACATAGCCAGCTCATTTTCCTCATAATTGTAGTATTCTTCGCTATCGCTGCCGCAAGTGATACCCGCCAATTCTTTACGATATGCTTCAATATTTATAATATCCGCATCTATCTCACTTCCGTCCTTTAATTCGGCTCGTATATCCTTTTCTTCCAGATAAGTAATCATACATTTAGAGCCAGAATCCTGTAAATAGTAAATTAATTCTCCTGCTTTATATAATGGGTCAACAAGGCACACAACACCGCCTATATACTGTATAGCCAATAAAATTACTGCTGCATCAATACCATTATAAAGATGGGTCAATACGACTGTTCCCGGCTTGTAACCCTTCATTCTCAGATACTGTGCAGTCTTTCTTACTTCATTTATAAGCTCTCCATATGTAAGCCTGCTGCCATTTTCAGCATCTATTAATGCCTCAAGATCAAAACTTTTTGTGTCGGTATTAAAAAGCAAATCACAATAATTCACAAAATTCCCCCAATCATTAATCTTGTAAGTAAGTAAGTAAGTAAGTAAGGAATGATTGAAATATTTCAATATTCCTAGTATCTAAAAATCATTCCACCACTGCTTGCACCAGCTCCGTGTGCCTGCATCATAACCAGG
>JAEZIU010000247.1 GCA_023436485.1 Bacillota bacterium
ATATTTACATAATATTCAAAAGTTTAGCTTTATGTTACCTGATTTATAGGAGGATACATTTGAATTTGGTGGGGTCAAAACTTGCTATATTTTTGAAATTTTTTTGTGGAACTTATTACACTAGGCAAGTAGAGTTAAAGTTGTTAAGATAATCATGCAGGGTAAATTTATTATTAGAGGTGACATATGCAAAAAAGAATAAAAGGTAATTTACTTAAAGCAGTAACTGTGATTTTGATTGCAGGAAGCATGGTTTTAGGCTCAGCCACTGTTCAGGCGGCTGGGGTAAGTGATTTGAGCAAAAGTTCAACGTATGCCAGAGAAGCCATTCAATGGATGGCAAACAGTAATATAATTAGCGGGGATAGTCAAGGAAACTTCAATCCCAAGCAGGACATCACAAGGGCTGAACTCATAACATTAATGGTAAAGGCACTGGACATTGATACTTCAAACTTGCCCTCAACAGCTACTTTTTCGGATGTACCTGCAAGCCATTGGGCCTTCAAATATGTTGAAGCTGCCAATAGAGCGGGTATAACCAGTGGTACCGGAAACGGCAAGTTCGGCATTAGTAACCTTACTACCAGAGAACAAGTTACAACAATGATTTTAAACTATTTATCTGTATCAAAGGAAGCTGTTGTTGCAGAGCATGGACTTGATGACCTTATAAAATTCAAAGATTCAGGAAAAATGTCTGATTGGGCAAAGGCATCAATCAAGTTTGCTATTTCAAACAATATAATGAGTGGCGTTAGTGCTGATTCATTTTCACCGTCAGGGAAGGCAACAAAAGAGCAAATAGCTGTTATTTTATTTAAATTCTTAAATTCAAAGGAAAGCATTGAGCAAAATGCAGCTTCACTAAAAAAAGTAATTGTTACTTACAATGATGACTTAATTAAACTTGAAACATCATGTAAGGTTATTGAAAATGACATAATGATTCCGGCAGAGGTGTTTTCAAAAACCGGGGCACAGGTTGACGTGGAAAGCTCAACTGGCAGTGTAATCATCAAAAAGCTGGCAGCTCAGGATAAAATTATCTATATGAATATAGATAACAAATCCGCTTATGTAAACTACAGTGGTAGCGGCAACCCAGTTTCAGACCCAGCTGCTCAGGACAAACTAGTTACATTAAATAATGCCCCCGAGCAAAATGGTGGGGTAGTTCTTGTTCCAGCAAAGGCTGTTGTGGATGCTCTTGGTTTAACAATGGACTGGAACCCTAAACTCAACCTGTTGAAAATTAAGGATAGTACTATTCCTAAGAATCCACAGATGTACAATGCAATGAAGAGTATGCTGGATTATAAGGGTGAATATAGTTCGGAATTAATATTAAACATGAAAGAAAGTAGCTTGGATATGAATATTGGAATGAATATGTCCATAACTGGAGCAGTAAATGGGAATAATTCAACATCAAACTCCAAATTTACAATGACACTTGATGGGGAACAGGAAGAATTAATGAATTATCAAACCATAAATATTGGAGACAAGATATATGTAAAAAATCCGGAGACAGATTCATGGAACACATATACAAGAAGCCAGGCTGAAGAAGAGGGTATCTTGTTTACTGATTTTGAGACTGATAGAAATAAAATGTTAAGATTACTGGATGTTTATGGAAAAATGAATATATCAAATGAGGGAAAAACATTACTTAACGGAGAGGAAGTTTCAAAGTATCAGGTAAGGCTGAACCTGGAATTACTGCAGGGATTGTTATCGGCAGATGTGCTTGAATATGGTTTAGGACTCGAAGATATATACAATAATGGCCTTGATACAAGAATGTTCATATATGTTAATTCTCAAGGTCAGCTGGTAAAGCAATCGGTTATCATATCGGGAACAACAGATATGGATGGTTCCACAACGGTTATTAATATGACAGTCAATAGCATGTATACAAATATCGGAAAGGAAATTGAGATTGTAAGTCCCATAAAATAAGCATATTATACGTAAATGAGCAGAGGTCTGTGTTAAAGCAGACTCTGCTTTTTTTATTATGATTAAATTTATATTGGAACTTTTTCCATTCTTTATAGTCAAATAAATTAAGTAGTATAAAATTACTAAACATTTGGAGTGAAAAAACATGAGAATAAAATCAAAATTAATTTGTGTATCAGTTACTGCGGCTATGTTGCTTTCAATGACTGTTTCAAGCTTTGCAGCAGCAAGCAGATTTAATGATCTGAAGGATGTAGATGTAAAGGAGAAGATACTTGCTTTGAAGGATAAAGGAGTTGTTTTTGGTACAGGCAGAGGGAATTTTTCCCCTAATGCTCCGGTAACTGCGGCTCAAGGAGTACAGCTCATGGTAAATGCTTTTAAACTGAACCTGGATTTCGTGAAATTTGCCAAGGAGCCAAAGGCAACTGATTATTTTGCTAAGGCGGACAATAATGCATGGTACGCTCAAGGCTTTATTATTGCGGCAGTAAATAGCATGCAGCTGCCCGGTGACCTTGAACCTGTACAAAAATGGACAAGGGAAGAGTTTACCCATTGGTTGGTACAAACCATGGAAAATCACTACCATCTGCCGGCTGTAAAGCTCATGTACCGGGAGATTACAGATCAAAAAGACATTACTCTTGAATATGAGGGTCAAATTCAGCGAGCACTTCTCTACAACGTAGTCAAATTGGACAGTAATGAAAAATTTAATCCAAAGTTGGAAATTACACGGGCAGAGGCTGCAGAAGAGATATTTAATGCTCTTGAATATATTGAAGCACGTGCTGTTGAAGAGATACAGGAATAAATAAAAAATCATATATAATATTTGTTAAATACGAGGGCTCTTTAGATATTAAAGGCCCTCTTTTTTATTGACATTATATATCAGAGTGATACAATATGTATTATATCACTCTGATATATGTGGAGGTTACAAATGAAAAACAGTAAGACAAAATATGCAGTGTTAGGAGTAATAAGTCTATTAGGCCCTATGTCAGGCTATGATATAAAGAAATTTTGCGATAAGTCTATCTCTTTTTTTTGGAATGAGAATTTCGGACATTTATATCCTGTATTGGCACAGCTAGAGTCTGATAAGCTGATAGTAAGAAGTTATTCAGAAGAAGAAACTAGAAAAAAGTTGTACATTATTACGGATGAAGGTCGTAAAGAACTGAAATCCTGGCTTATTGAGCCGGTTGAGTATCAGCCGGAAAGATCAGAGTTGTTATTGAAGTTGTCCTTTGGAAATCAGATGCAACAAAAAGATACTATTTGCATGTTGGTAGCTGCCAAAGCAAGAAACCAGTTAAAGTATGACCAGCTGAACGGTATATATGAATATTATTTGAATAATGATGATGCAAAGAAAAAGCCCCAGTTTCCATATTGGCTTATTACCCTCAGATACGGAATTACTTCTCTGGAGGCATCTTTAAAATGGTTCAATGAAGCTATAGAGTTTTTGGATAAATATGAAGTCAGTGGTTAAATATCAATAACATGAAGCGTTTTAGCTCATCATCGTAACTATATAATAAGAGGAGGTACTGCCTTTATGGAATACATTAAATTAAACAGTGGAAAAGAAAAGAGAACTTTTGAATAAAGTTGCGTTCTCGAATAGTATAATAATATACTTTGGTAAATTTTATAAAATCAGATATGGAGGTTATGATGAATAGAAGTGCATTTGATAAATTTGCATATGGTTTTTTGTTTGTATTGCTTGATTTTAAAATAATGGGTTTTGACATCTTACCGGAATTTATAGGCTACATATTGTTTGCTCTTGGGTTCAAAGCTCTGATTTCCTATAGCGAGTATTTTAGAAAGGGTTTATACGTTACTATCCCAATGATAATTGTCTCAATATTTTCAATTTATGAAAAGCCAGCTCAATCTGGCGGCATCAATTTTGGAATCTTGGGATTGCTGGGAATTCCAATAGTCATTGCAATCCTTATTTTAGGTATACTAGTAGTGTATTATTTATTTCAGGGAATTATTGAAATGGCTAGAAATTTTGGCTTTGAGAGTATAGCATCCGAAGCAAATCACAAATGGAAGCAGTTTCTGTATTTACAACTTGCTTTATTATTAGGCTTTTTATTTGTTTTCATTCCTCTACTTGGTATAGCTTTTATAATTGCAATCCTTATTCTTTCAATAGTGCTTACATATACTATCATGAAGTTTATGAGGTTATGTGGTGAAAAATTATAAAATCAAAGTTCAGAAGATAAATGTGAAAAGCCTATCATAAAATATAGTAACTTAAACCTTACAAAACTTATTATACGAAGGAGAATATAAGATGAAAATATCAGAAGGATTAGTAATGCTGGAATTGAAGTCAAATGTACCAAATGTTGAGGAAGTAATGTATCCGGTAATAGTATGGGATGAAAATGAGCTGGTACTTATAGATACCGGCTTACCCGGGCAAGCAAGTAGCATTTTAAACCTTATAGAGAAAGAAGGGGTTTCTCCTCAAAGAATGACAAAAATCATAATTACTCATCATGATATGGATCACATCGGTAGCCTTACACAAATAGTCAAGACTGTAGAGAGTGATAGCGGTAATAAGGTTGAAGTTTTGTCCCATGAAATTGAAAAGCCCTATATTCAAGGAGATTTAATGCCTTTAAAGTTCACCAAGGAAATGATAGATTCACTAAAAAAGCAAATGGAGGAACTGCCTCCGGAAAAACGCTCAGAATATCAAAGCTTGTTTTTCTCCAATAAACCTAAAGTAACCAAAACACTGGTAGATAAGCAGGAACTTCCTTATTGCGGAGGTATAACAATAATACACACTCCGGGACATACATCAGGACATATTTTTGTTTACCTGAACAGGTACAAAACGCTTATAGCAGGAGATGGTTTGAATTTTGAAAAACTCTCGGATGGAGAACTGAAGCTTACAGGGCCTAACCCTCCATATACGTATAATATGGAGGAAGCCTTAAATTCACTAAAAAAGCTAATGGATTACGACATACAGAAAATAGTTTGTTATCACTGTGGTTTGATTCAGAATAATTTAAGTGAACAAATAGACGAAATTTTGAAATAAAATACAGATTATTATAAGTGGAGGCTTTATGCACAACAATATTAATAACACGTATCTTGTTGACAAGAAAGAAATGTATAAGCTTTTGACTTCACAGATGAAGGCACTTCTTGAGGGAGAAACAAACACTATAGCAAACTTGGCCAATGCCTCAGCCTTATTAAATGACGCACTGGGTGATATCAACTGGGTGGGTTTTTACCTTATAGAGAACGGGGAACTTGTGTTGGGCCCGTTTCAGGGAAAGGTAGCATGTGTACGTATTGCCGTAGGAAAAGGTGTTTGCGGAACGGCAGTGAAGGAAAACGCAACTCAATTGGTTGCAGATGTTCACGATTTTCCGGGACATATTGCTTGCGATAGTGAATCCAATTCTGAGCTTGTAGTACCACTTCGCCACCAAGGAGAAGTAGTAGGAGTGATTGATATTGACAGTCCTCAAATAGGCCGTTTTGATAGGCTTGATGCGGAAGAATTTGAAAAAATAGCCCTCATTATAGAGGAATCTTGCCAATGGAATAGAAAGCAGTAAAATATGATGAGCATAAACTTGTATCAATAGTAGCCCAAAAGCAATCCATGATACAAGTTTATGGCCAACACGGCATGGCTATTAATTACTTGTTTTCCAAGAGCCTTCTTCAGTACATACTGATTGCAAACCATTTTCTGTTGTAATCTTTGATCCTACAGCATGTCTTTTGTGATCATAAACACAGAATGCGTCTTTTCCTGCATTTCCTGTGCCTTTTCGAGATACTTTTTTTATACCATTTTCCTGACTTATATCATTAACAGAGATACTGTCTTGTTGTTTTCTGTTTTGCATAGTATCAAATCCTTTCGTTTGGTATCTGATAAAAATCTTCTATATAAATATGTGTAAAAGCAAAAAGAAAGATTCCATGAAAAATTAGGCAAGATAAATGTAAAAAAATTTTAACGTTATAACCATACTTTTTTAATAAAGTTTCAGTACAATGTTTATGCAGGGAAAATCGGGGTATATAAACTATGAAAGGAGTGTGTAGCTTTGTTGGATTCCAGAAAATGTTTGGAGATTTATGAATTTTGTCAAAATCAATATAAAAAACTTGAAAAAAAGACCGGATATTATAGTCCTAAACATGATAAGATTGTCATGGAGCTTGCAGCAAAAGAGTTTCAGATGAGTGAGGCCAGCATTAATAATGCATTTGATTTAGCTGCACAAACTTTAAGTAAAAACAGTCGTAGTAAATCGGAAAAAATAATCAGAAACAAGCTTATTCATGGAACTTTTTAATCAATATATAAAATATATAAAAAATAGAGGCATAGGCATAAAAAGTCTGTGCTTTTTTTATATATTAAAAAAACAAATCTGGAGTAAAATTGTATCAATTACAAAATAATTACATTATTACAATATTATCGTGGATTATTGAGAATAATTGGTTTGTAGGATATAATTTATCTAAGATTATACTTAATTAGTGCAATCTATTTTTGGGGGTGTATTATGTATCACTTTTATACAATGGTTTTTTTGGTTGGAGTTTTCTACACTATTGTTTCTTTGATTATAAGTGGTATATCAGGAGCGTTTCATTCAAACGGGGACTTTGGCGGTAATCATATGCACGGCCATGGCGGAGATACAGGTCATGTGCCGGGACATGTTCATGCCGACACGGGGAGTATTCATGGTAGCCACTCTGCTGATGGAACGCATGGAACTCACGGACATGGCAGTGACGGGCCTGATATGACAAACAGCATTCTGGCGTGGGTAGGATTATTATTCAATCCTTTGGTAGCAGTTTCCTTCCTTACCGTATTTGGTGGGATAGGAATTACATTTTCAAAATTTTTTAACTGGAGCTGGCTTTTTGTATTAATTATTGCATTGGGGTCAGGCATAATTATATCAGTAATTCTATATAATTTAGTTGCAAAGCCCCTTTACAGAAGTGAAAATTCTTCTGATGTTTCAAGGGAAAAACTTCTGGGGGTTCAGGCTGAAGTAACAACCGATATCATGGAAAACGGGTTTGGAACTATTAAGTACACCGTTAATTCAATAAAATACACCGGACCTGCAAGGCATATTGATAATAAACCTGTAAAACAAGGAGAAAAGGTTCTTATTTGTAAGATAGAAAATAATATTTTCTATATAAGTGAGTTGTCAGAAGTATTAATTTAAAAACAACTTTTATTTCCATATATTAAATTGTATATGAGGAATTTAAGGTTGAAATATAATAATCACAAAGGAGTGTTAAAATGTTAGATTCAGTTTATTTTGTGCCGGGAGTAATTATAGTTGTACTATTTATATTGATTTTCACATTTGTTTCAATGTACAAAAAGGTACCTCAGGACAAAGCATTGGTTGTAACCGGTTTCAGAGGTAGAAGAGTTATAACCGGCGGTGGCGGTATTGTTGTGCCGATGCTTGAAAGAACAGACATCATTTCTCTGGAAAACATGCAGATAGATATAAGAATTGACGGAGCGTTGACTTCCCAGGGAGTTGGAATAGTAGCGGATGGTGTTGCTGTAGTAAAGGTAAAATCCGATAGAGAGTCCATATTATCAGCTGCTGAGCAGTTCAATACTTCAAAGGGACTTGACTATATGCTTGGGATAATAGCAAAAACTACTCAGCAGGTTCTGGAAGGTAAGCTCCGTGAAATAGTTTCAAAAATGACTGTTGAAGAAATATATAAAGACAGAGAAACCTTTGCATCACACGTTCAGGGTGTTGCAGCAACAGAGCTCCAGAACATGGGTCTTGAATTAAAGGTTCTTACAATTAAAGACATAGCAGATAAGAATGGCTATCTGGAAGCACTTGGAAAACCTAGAATTGCAGAAGTAAAAAGAGATGCTCAGATAGCAGAGGCAAACGCTACAAAGGAAACCAAGGTTAAAACTGCTGAGGCTAACAGACAGGGTGAAGAGGCAAGAATCCAGGCTGAAACACAGATAGCTGAGGCAAACAAGGACAAGGAACTGAAGGTTCAGTCCTATAACAAGGATCAGCAGACTGCAAAGGCTGAAGCCGACCTGGCATATGATATTAAAGCCAATATCGTTAAAAAGGAAGTTGCCGAAACTGCAATGCAGGTTGAAATAGTTAAAAAGCAGAAGGAAATTGAACTTGCAGAACAGGAAGCAATGAGAAGAGAAAAGGAACTGGAAGCTACTGTAAAGAAGCAGGCAGATGCAGAAAATTATCAGGCGACAAAGGTAGCTGATGCCAACAAATACAGAGAGGTTGCAGCTGCGGAAGCAAGGTCACGTGCTATTGAAATGGAAGGTGAAGCTAAAGCTAAAGCTAAGAGAGCTGAAGGTATGGCAGAAGTTGAAATCATTAAAGCGAAGGGTGAAGCGGAAGCACTGGCAATGGCCAAAAAGGCTGAAGCCTTCAAAATGTACAATGATGCTGCCGTTACACAAATGATTATAGAAAAGTTGCCTGAAATAGCTAATGCAGTAGCTAGTCCGCTTTCAAAGACAGAGAAGATTGTTATAGTAGACAATGGCGGAGAAGGAAAAGGAAAAGGAGCAGCCAAGGTAACAGGGTATGTAACAGATATAATAGCTCAATTGCCTGAAACCGTAGAGGCTCTTACTGGTATGAATGTACTGGATTTTCTTAAAAAGAATACAGTCCAGACCCAAAATGAAAATGTAGCGGAAGACGCAGAATAGAACTAGATAAAAACAATCCCTGCTAAAAATTTAGCAGGGATTGTTTTTTTGGCATAAATACAACATTAAACAGATTTTACATATTTCATATTGTGAAATTTCACATAAATCTTTCATATAATATTCAAATATTCAGCAATTGAATGAAAATATTTTATTTTCAAGGTTAAAATTGACACGTGTATATTTACAGGTTTACAATTTATATGTTTCCATAAAATATAATTTGTTGAGGTGTAATAAATGTTAAAAAACTTTAAGATATCGTATAAAATAATCTTTCTATCAGCTATTTTACTTTTGTCCATAGTTGTTGTAGGTTTTACAGGGTACTATTTTATAAATAACTCCCATATAGAAATGGAAAGTATGTACCAGGACAGGCTGTTGCCCATACAATGGCTGAACGATAGCATAAGTAAAACAAATGAAAATGAATCATATATGCTTTACTTAATATTGTACGGTAATGATAGCCAATCGCAAACCCAGTTTGTGAAGAATATTGAAAATAATTCAAAAACAATAGACGAAAATTGGGAAAAATATAAAAAAATAAAACTGGACAAATTTGAATCAGACAATATTGTGTTATTTGAAAATACCAGAAAAGAATTCAGAGCAGCAAGGGAGAAAATAATAGCTGCAGCCTGTGCGGGTAATAAGAAAGAAGCCCTTGATTTACTGAATAGTAATATTAGTTATTTACGTGGTGAGCAAAAAGCACTTGAGGATTTATCTGAATACTGTAGAAATGTTGCAAATGATATTAATTCGAAGAATAATAAGAACTTTATATTTGCATTGGAAATTTTGATTGCATTAGTTGTTTTTGCTTTGGTTGCCGGCTTGTTACTTAGCTTCCTGATTGCAAATGGGATAACAAGACCTGTAGGAATGCTTAAAAAAGAACTCAACTTATTGGTTGAAACAGGCGGAGACCTTACACAGGAAATAGATATAAAGCGTAAAGATGAGGTCGGACAGCTTGCAGATTCAGTCAATCAATTTTTGGCTAATCTGAGAACTATTGTAAGGGGAATAATTAAAGAATCAACAGTTGTTGAAAACTCCATAGCATTAGTAGAACAGAAAATGGAGGAACTAAATTTATTTGTTGAAAATGTGTCAGCTACTACCGAAGAGATTTCTGCCGGTATGGAGGAGACAGCAGCTGCAACGGAACAAGTAAATGCATCATCACAAGAAATTGAATCCGCAATAGAAGCGATGAATGAAAAGGCTCAAAAGGGTTCTATGGAGGCAGAAGAAATAGGAAGCCGTGCTATTACATTAAGAGACAGTTCTATATTGTCTGAGAAAACAGCAAATGACATTTATGAAGATACAACACATAAATTAAAAACAGCATTGGAAAATTCAAAAGCAGTAGAGAATATTAATGTTCTGACCGGAACAATATTACAAATATCAGAACAGACTAATCTACTTGCATTGAATGCAGCAATAGAAGCAGCAAGAGCAGGAGAAGCAGGAAAGGGATTTGCTGTTGTAGCCGACGAAATCAGAAAGCTGGCTGAAGAATCCAAGACAGCAGTAAATGAGATACAGAAGGTTACAAACGAAGTTATTAATGCAGTTGCAGACCTTGCTGATGGCTCCAAAACAGTTTTAGATTTTCTGGATACTACCGTTAGGCCTGATTATTCAAGCATGGTGAAAACAGGTGAATCCTACAACAACGATGCGGCATTTGTTTTTGAACTTGTTTCTGATTTTAGTGCAACATCCCAAGAACTCACAGCTTCAGTAGAAGGAATAATCCGTGCTATTAATGATGTAACCAAAACCGTAAATGAGGGTGCAGCGGGAACACAAAGCATAGCAGAGCAGAATATTGAGATAGTTGAAATGGTAAGTAAGGTTAAGAATGAAATGGAAACCAGCAACAGAAGTACACTAAAGCTAAAAGAAATTGTTGGAAAATTTACAGTATAGATTACTATGGACTAAAGCCGCTAGTATAAGTTATACTAGTTCTCAGCATAATATATTTTTTATCAGGGGTACAAAATGAGTATATTAAATGTAGAGAATGTAAGTCACGGCTTTGGTGCCAGGAAAATATTAGAAGAAGCCTCTTTCAGGCTTCTAAAGGGAGAACATGTAGGGCTTGTCGGTGCAAATGGAGAAGGAAAATCCACTTTTTTAAATATTATAACCGGCAAGCTTATGCCTGATGAGGGTAAGGTGGAATGGTGCAACAGAATAACAACGGGATATCTCGACCAACATACGGTTCTTACTCCGGGAAAGACTATCAGAGAAGCACTTCGAGAAGCTTTTCAGTATATGTTTGATTTAGAAAAGGAAATGCTGGAGATATATGAGAAAATGGGCGACGCTTCTGAGAGTGAAATTAACTCAATGATGGAAGATGTAGGGGATATACAGAATGTTTTGGAGCACAACGGGTTTTATGTATTAGATTCAAAAATAGAAGAAGTAGCAAACGGTCTTGGACTTGGGGATATAGGTCTTGAAACAGATGTAGCAAACCTGAGCGGAGGACAGAGGGCAAAGGTACTTCTTACAAAACTACTTTTGCAGAATCCTATGATATTAATACTGGACGAGCCTACTAACTTTTTGGACGAGAATCATATTAACTGGCTAAAGAATTACTTAAAGAATTACGAAAATGCATTCATTCTTGTCTCACATGACATTCCATTTTTGAATGACGTTGTAAACGTCATTTATCATGTTGAGAATGCTGTGCTTACAAGGTATGCAGGAAATTATGATGAGTTCCAGAGAATGTATCAACTGGCAAAACAGCAGACTCAGCAGGCTTACGAGAAGCAACAGAAGGAAATTGAGAAGCTTGAGGATTTCATAGCCAGAAATAAGGCCCGCGTGGCAACAACAAACATGGCAAAGAGCAGACAGAAAAAATTGGACAAGATGGATATTATTGAGAAGGTTAAGGAAAAGATTAAACCGATTTTCAAATTCAGAGAGGCAAGGGCTCCCGGAAGATATATTTTCCAGACGGAAAATCTTGTGATTGGATATGAATCGGCTTTATCAAGTCCTTTGAATATCTCCTTGGAGAGAGGGCAAAAAGTAGCTGTCAAGGGAGTAAACGGATTAGGAAAATCAACCTTGATGAAAACCCTTTTAGGTGTGCAAAAGTCATTTTCAGGAAGTGTAAAGCTGGATGATTACCTGTACACGGGCTACTTTGAACAGGAATCTGAACGTTATAACACAAATACTGCATTAGAAGAAGTGTGGAACGATTATCCCGGTATGAGCAATGCCGAGGTACGAGGAGCTTTGGCTAAATGTGGTTTGACTACAGAGCATATAACAAGCCAGATGATGGTACTGAGCGGCGGCGAAAACGCAAAGGTCAGACTATGTAAGCTAATGTTGAAGGATATTAACTGGCTTATACTGGATGAGCCTACAAACCATTTGGACGTTGATGCTAAAGACGAGTTGAAAAGGGCATTGAGAGAGTTTAAGGGTACGGTACTTTTGGTATGCCACGAACCTGAATTCTATGAAGATTGGGTTACCGATGTGTGGAATGTAGAGGACTGGACAACAAAAATAGTATAACAGTTCATTTTATTTGGAGAGGAAAGCACTTATCTTTATAGATTAGTGCTTTTTTTGTATAGATTGCAATATTGACAAACATAATATCGTAATTTACAATTAGTTAGAAACCTAACAATTATATAAGGGAGGATTGATATGAACAATGATGTCCATATCGGTAAATTAGTCAGTATTTTTTATAAAAGAATTCATAGGAGAATAGGCTTGGAAGTCAGGCAGTATGGATTAACAAGTATTCAAAGTAGAATTCTTGGTTTTGTTTATAATAAATCTGCTATTAGGGATATATTTCAAAGGGATATAGAAGAGGAGTTTGATATAAGACGTTCTTCTGTAACCAGTGTGCTTCAATTGATGGAGAAAAAAGGATACATTAAGAGAATAAGTGTTTCCGAGGATGCAAGACTTAAAAAGATAATACTTACTGAAGAAGGTATAGACATCCAAAATAAAATATATGACCGTATAATTGAATTTGAGAAGTCCTTAGAAGACGGATTGAATACTGAAGAAAAAGAGATATTGGTTAGCCTGATTAACAGGTTATCCGATAAAATAGCGGATTAATGTCATTTGAAAAAAGGGATGAGATACATGATTAAAAAACTACTAAGCTATGTAAAGGAATTTAAAAGAGATTCTATTGTTACACCCGTATATATAGCATTGGAAGTAGCAATGGAAATAGCTATTCCGCTATTAATGGGATGGATTATTGATAATGGGGTAGAAAAAGGAAATATGAAATATGTTCTTACTATCGGAGCAATAATGGTAGTAGTATCTATATTTTCTCTATCCTTTGGTGTTTTGGCAGGTAAATATGCTGCACGGGCATCAGCAGGTTTTGCAAGAAATTTGAGAAAGGGAATGTATGATAAAATACAAAGTTATTCTTTTTCAAGTATAGATAAATTTTCAACAGCCGGGTTGGTAACCAGATTGACTACAGATGTCACAAATGTACAAAATGCTTATCAAATGGCGTTAAGAATGTTTGCAAGGCCTCCACTAATGCTGATTTCAGCTCTGGTAATGAGCTTTTACCTTAATGCAAGGCTTGCTTTAATATTTGTTGGAGCAATAATTTTTCTAGGGTTGGCATTGTATTTTGTTATGACCAGTGCACATCCCCATTTTAAAAATGTGTTTAGAAAGTATGATGATTTAAATGCCAGCGTACAGGAAAACCTGACCGGAATTCGTGCTGTAAAGGCATACGTAAGAGAAGGGCATGAAACAAATAAATTTTATAAAGCCTCTAAAAGCATATATGATAACTTTATAAAAGCTGAAAAGATTATTATATTTAATTCTCCTATAATGCAGTTTACAATGAATGCAAGTATATTACTTTTGTCATGGCTTGGAGCAAAGCTGATTGTGGCAGGTTCTATGTCTACAGGGGAGCTTATGAGCTTCTTCACATATACCACCAATATTTTGATGAGTCTTATGATGTTATCTATGGTGCTTCTAATGACAGTCATAGCAAAGTCTTCTGCGGATAGAATTGTAGAAGTAATTGATGAAGAAAGCGATTTATCCAACTGCAATAAACCAATCTATGAAGTAAGGGATGGTTCTATAAGCTTTAGTGATGTTAATTTCAGTTATAGTAAAAAGGTGGACAACCTAATCCTTGAAGATATCAATATAGAAATAAAGTCAGGAGAGACTGTAGGAATTATAGGTGGGACAGGAAGCGGAAAATCAACTCTCGTTCAGCTTATTCCAAGACTATACGACGTAACACATGGTTCTATAAAAGTCGGTGGTATTGATGTCAGAGAGTATGATATAGAAACTCTTAGAAATGAAGTTTCTATGGTGTTGCAGAAAAATGTGTTGTTTTCCGGGACAATAAAAGAAAATCTAAGATGGGGAAATAAACAAGCAACTGATGAAGAATTAATTGCAGCCTGCAAGCAGGCTCATGCAGATGAATTTATACAAAACTTCTCTGAGAAATATGATACATATATTGAACAGGGTGGAACAAATGTATCCGGGGGACAAAAGCAAAGACTTTGTATTGCAAGAGCTTTACTGAAAAAGCCTAAAATCTTGATTTTAGATGATTCCACAAGTGCTGTGGACACTAAAACCGATGCCCTTATAAGAAAAGCATTTAAAGAGAGTATTCCTGATACAACTAAACTCATAATTGCACAGCGTATATCTTCAGTTCAGGAGGCAGATAAAATCATTGTACTCAATGACGGTAAGATAGATGGCATTGGAACACATGAGGAATTATTAAATTCAAATGCTATATATACTGAAGTTTACGAATCTCAAGTGAAGGGGGCTGATAGTGATGAAGAAAAGTAATCCAAGAGGCAGAGGTATTGAGAATCCAATGAAAGTTTTAAAAAGATTACTATCTTATGTATTAAAGGAATATAAATTTTTATTTGTTATTGTTATAATATGTATATTTATCAGCTCACTTTCTAATGTTGCAGGTACATTATTTTTGAGAAATCTTATTGATGATTATATAACCCCACTGTTAAATAAAACCGGGGCTGATTTCGGACCTTTGTTAAAAGCTATACTAACCATCGCCTCAATTTATCTTGTAGGGGTTTTGACTAATTATGTATTTAATCGAATTATGATTGTAATATCTCAAGGTTCTTTAAAAAAGATAAGAGATGATATGTTTGCCCATATGGAAACCTTGCCCATAAGTCACTTTGATACTCATTCTCATGGGGAACTAATGAGTTTATATACAAACGATACTGATTCATTAAGGCAGATGATAAGCCAAAGTATACCACAGTTATTGGCTTCAGTTATCACAATTGTAAGTGTATTCTTTTCAATGATTTTTTTAAGTATACCACTGACGATTGTACAAATGATAGCCATATCTGTTATGTTTTACGTAATAAAGGTAATTGGTGGGAAGAGTGGTATGTATTTCGGACTTCAGCAAAGGGACATTGGTAAACTAAATGGCTATGTTGAAGAAATGATGGAAGGTCAAAAGGTTGTAAAGGTATTTTGCCATGAAGAAGAAGCAAAACTCAATTTTGATAAATTGAATGACAGCCTTTGTGACAGTGCAAATAATGCTAATAAATTTGCAAATATTTTAATGCCTATACTTGGAAACATCGGAAATATGACTTATGTACTGATTTCTATTGTTGGTGCAATACTGGCAATTTCAGGCTTTGGTGGTTTTACAGTGGGAGCATTGGCAGCTTTTCTTCAATTAACCAGAAGCTTTAGTCAGACTACAGGCCAGGCTTCTCAGCAGTTTAATTTTATTATAATGGCGTTAGCCGGGGCTGATCGTATCTTTAAGCTTCTTGATGAAAAGTCGGAGATAGATCAGGGATATGTTTCTTTGGTTAATGTAAATGAAAATGAGCAGGGGGAACTGTCAGAATCAGTAGAACGTACCGGGATATGGGCTTGGAGGCATCCGCATAGTGATGGTACTGTTACCTATACAAAGCTTTTGGGTGAAGTAGTATTTGATGATGTGGAATTTGGTTATAGAGAAGATAAAATTATACTGCACAACATAAGTCTTTATGCAAAGCCGGGACAAAAGGTAGCTTTTGTAGGTGCCACCGGAGCAGGAAAAACAACTATTACAAATTTAATAAACAGATTTTATGACATTCAAGACGGAAAAATACGATATGATGGTATTAATATTAACAAAATTAAAAAGAACGATTTGAGAAGTTCACTGGGAATAGTTCTACAGGATGCTCACCTATTTACGGGAACAGTTGCAGACAATATAAGATATGGAAAGCTAAATGCAACGGATGAAGAGGTTATTGCTGCAGCAAAGCTTGCAAATGCTCATCAGTTTATAAAGCATTTACCAAATGGATATGAAACAATCATAACCGGTGATGGAGGTAACCTGTCCCAAGGCCAAAGACAACTTTTGACTATTGCAAGAGCAGCTATTGCAGACCCGCCGGTTTTGATTCTGGATGAAGCAACTTCCAGTATTGATACAAGGACAGAGGTTATTGTCCAAGAAGGAATGGATAGGCTCATGAGAGGAAGAACAGTATTTGTAATTGCCCACAGGCTTTCTACTGTTAAGAATTCTGATGTAATTATGGTATTAGAACACGGCCGGATTATTGAAAGAGGAAGTCACAACGATTTAATTCAACAAAGAGGAAAATATTACCAGTTATATACAGGAGCCTTTGAATTGTCATAAGTTAAGAAGACAATATAAAACACAAATTTGTCAAGGTCGGATTTTTTCCATAATATATAACCTTGATGGATTTGTGTTTTTTATAAATTCACTTTTTCCTCCCACCAGCCGAAGGCCACCCTGGTCTGTACCTGCTCTTTACCCGGAGATAAAAAGAATAAAGCAAAGGAACTTCCTGGAGGTATAATGTACATACCTTGGAAGTCGTGCTTTGTAAGTGTTTCATTCGGTTCTACCCTTCTGACAAATGTATACGTACCACCAGAAGGTGTTGGTGATACCATGCTTGCATTTTTGATTTTAACCTTGGGCATAGGTGGGGGAGTTATGGATTGGTTCCCGGCAGCAAAATATGGGGATGATTTTGGTTTTCCGGGAAGCACAGAACTTAACCAACCTTCAGCTGTTAATGGTACACTTGCAAAGTTAGAAATAGTATAAGCATTCAAAAACATATTTACATTTGAATTTTCAGGGTTAATTAGTGCTCCCCAACCATTATAAGAATCCCCAAAGGTTATCAAATCTGTTTGCCCCAGAAAGTACTTTCCGAGGTATGAATGATAAACAGCATCAGAGAGTACTATAACCTTTTCAGGCTGCTTTTCATTTTTCATAAATGCTAAGTTCATGGCTGCTCCTCCTGAACACAATTTAACTGATTAATTATACTTTTTCTTCCCACCAAGTCAATACGATTGTTCCGGTAATGCTTTGCTGCCCCGGTGATTTCAAAAGTATTGAAAACGAGCCTCCGGGACCTATAATTATTGAGCCTTGGTGTGAGTCACTTACAAGGGTAGAATTCCGGGCAACAATTCTATCAAAAATATTTACACCTTTTGTTAGCGGTTCTGCTAAATACTCAGCATACTCCATTATGGCTTTTGGTCGCGGTGGTGGAGATATAGCCTGATTTGACGGGGTAACTGTAGAGGAGACTTTGGCTGTTCTTGGCGTCTTAGCGTTAAGCCAAATTTCTGCGGTAAAGTTTTGTGTTGAAAAGTTCGTAATAGTAAAAATGTCAAAATAGAGATTAACTCCTGAATCATTTGGATTAATAATACCACCCCAGGCATCGTATTTATTACCAAAATTCAGCATCTCGGTTTGACCGATGAAATATCTGCCTAACATGGAATTCATGGCGGGACTGGTGATATCTACTACCTCAATGGGCTGCTTTGTTCTTTTTTCGAACATATTATATCCTCCTGATTTTGACATCATTATAGGATATGATATGTTATTACGTTTTGTTAACTATATTTTAGAATTATTCTCCAATATACTCAAATCTTCTAAAAGTAAAACCATCTCTTTCAATTATTTCATCCCACATTGCAGCAGGTCTGACCCAAATTCCGAAATCTCCGTAAAGAGCCTGGTAAACAACCATTTCCTCCAACGTTTCACTATGTTTGGCTATATAAAGCACTCTGTATTCATTCCCTTTGAAGTGTCTGTATTTTCCAATTTTAATTCTATCCATGATTGTCCTCCGGTAACTTAATAAATGCCTTTATCTTTATTCTCCAATAAAATACAATCTGACTTACGGGACAGATGCTTCAACAGGCACCTGTCCCTAATTCTGCTTTCCTAGGTACTATCCTAGCCGATAGCCTCTGAGCCTTCTTCTCCTGTTCTGATACGATAACACTCTTCAATTGGAAGTACAAAAATTTTACCATCACCAATGTTTCCACTTCTTGCAGTTTCCATTATGGCATCAATGGTGGGTTTGACATAGTCATCATTCACGCAGATTTCAAATCTGATTTTGTTTAAAAGATTTACTTCCGTAACTGTTCCACGGTAGCTCTCGGTGTATCCCATTTGCTGCCCGCAGCCTTTTACGTGGCTTACTGTCATTTTTGCAACTTTTGCATTAAAAAGTGCCTGTTTTACATCTTCAAAGGCTTCCGGCCTTACAATTGCAACTATCATCTTCATAAGAAAACCCTCCCTTTAAAATATTATCGGTATATATAAATACTTATATTACTGTATGTACCCAATAAATAAAAATATTAACTTTTAAAGGAAATATTCTTATAAAAAGGAATATATGATTTTAAGAGGATATTTGACGAATTTTTGCGAAATCCGCAGGATATGTGATATAATTTTTCTAATAAATTAGTTTTTGAGCCGTTTTGGCTCAGGGGAGGTAAAATGTCTAAGAAACTACTTATGGGTAACGAGGCCATAGCCCTTGGTGCTATAAGAGCAGGGGTGAATATCGTAACAGGCTACCCCGGAACCCCTTCTACAGAGGTACTTGAAACAGTAGCCCGTAATAATCCCGGTGATATATATGTTGAATGGTCTGTAAATGAAAAATCTGCCATGGAAGTAGCTGCAGGTGCGGCATATTCCGGTGCCAGAACCATGGTAACTATGAAGCAGGTAGGATTGAATGTTGCGTCTGACCCCCTTATGAGTCTGGCGTATATTGGAGTAAAGGGCGGCATGGTAGTATTGGTTGCTGATGACCCGGGGCCTTTTTCATCCCAGACCGAACAGGATACAAGGCATTTTGCAAGATATTCAAATCTTCCTGTACTTGACCCATCATCGCCTGAAGAAGCATATGAAATGATCCAATATGCTTTTGAATTGTCAGAAATGGTGGAGCTTCCTGTATTTTTGAGACCTACTACAAGGATATGTCATTCTTGTGCAACTATAGATGTAGATGAAAAAAGACTGGACCATAAGATTGAAGGGTTCGTGAAAGACCCCAGATGGGTTATATTCCCAAGCCTTGCTTATAAAAAGCATATTCATATTGAGGAACTTCAACATAAGCTCAGTGACATTTTTTCAGAAATAAGCTTCAACAAGGTTGAAGGCAAAGATGGAAAACTTGGTGTTGCTGCATCAGGAGTTGCATATTCATATGTAGTCGAGGCCCTGGAAAAATTAAATGCAAATGTAAAGCTGTTTAAAGTGGGCACGCCTTACCCGTTGCCAAAGGAGGCGGCATCCTGTTTCCTTGAAGGGCTGGACGAAGTTCTTGTATTCGAAGAGCTTGATCCTGTTGTAGAAGAGGAAATAGCCATGCTTTGTGCCTCAAAACAACAGAATATCAGGGTGCTTGGTAAAAAGACCGAGCATCTGCCATTTGCAGGAGAGTACACCTTTGAATTGGTCTATGAGGCACTTGCAAAATATCTCAATATTCAAACAGAAAAAATTGAAAATACGGCTACACCTGAATTACCAGTGAGACAGCCGGTACTTTGTGCAGGATGTCCTCACAGAGCTTCCTTCTACGCTGTCAAAATGGCAATGAAAGGCCAAAAGGCAGTATTTACAGGTGATATAGGCTGTTATACTCTTGGAAATGCAAAACCCTTGGATATGGTAGATACCTGCCTGTGTATGGGTGCCGGCATTACTGTGGCACAAGGGATTAAAAGAGCCCAGCCGGAGGCAAAGCATATAGCTTTTATTGGGGATTCCACATTCTTCCATACAGGAATACCGGGAATTGTAAATGCAGTATATAACAATACCGATATCACTGTGGTCATATTGGATAACAGTACTACTGCTATGACAGGTCATCAGCCGCACCCCGGAACAGGCAAAACAATGATGAACAACATATCTGAAAAAATAGATATCTACGGAATGGTGAAGGCCTGCGGTGTCGGACACATTGTTAAAGGAAATCCATTGGATTTCAGCAATGCTGTAGAAATAATTAAGAAAGCGACAGAATACAAAGGCCCTTCAGTGGTAATCTTTGAAGCACCTTGTATTGCTCTTTTCAAACCGCCTGTAAAATATAGCATAAAAGAAAACTGTAAAAATTGTAAAAAATGTATTACTGACATTGGTTGTCCTGCCATATCATTTATTGACGGAAAAGTCAGCATAGAACCGTCCCTTTGCTACGGCTGCGGGTTATGTACAAATGTATGCCCGTTTAATGCCATAGGAGGTGAAGAAAATGAGTAAATTCGATATACTGATATCAGGTGTGGGAGGACAGGGAACAGTGCTTGCTTCAAGGCTTATAGCCGCGGCAGCCATTAATCAGGGCTGTTTTGCAAGAACTGCTGAAACTATAGGTATGTCCCAAAGAGGCGGCTGCGTGGTCAGTCATGTACGTATAGACAGCGAAAAATCCGGCTCTGTAATTCCTATAGGGGGAGCCGATATGATTATAGCATTCGAGCTTGCAGAAGCCGCACGCAGTATTCCGAGGTTTTCAAAAAAGGGCTGTTGTATTGTTAATACACAGGTAATAAAGCCTGTATCAGCATCTCTTGGCAATTCCCATTATGATAATGATGAAATAATCAAATATATAAAAGACAATTCAGAGGAAGTATATTTTGTAGACGGTTATTCTCTGGCTGAAAAAGCAGGAAATGTAAAAGCAGTAAACGTAGTCTTGCTTGGAGCTGCTACAGCTGTTGGTAAAATGCCGTTTACAAGAGAAATAATGCTTAACGCTATTATTGAAAATGTTCCTCAGAAATTCAGAGAGCTGAACCAGAAAGCATTTAAAATGGGATATGAAGCAACGGTTCAGTTAATAAAAAAAGCCTGAAAACAACATAACATAAATGACACAATTAAACGTACAATTACAGGGGGATAAAACTATGAGCACAAACAAACTTGGCAAGCAGAAGCACATAGCATTAATAGCACATGATAACAGAAAACAAGACTTGATTAACTGGGCAAAAAGCAAATCAGACATACTTTGCAGGCATTTTTTATGCGGAACGGGAACAACAGCAAAAATGATTACCGAAAACACAGGATTGCCGGTTAAGAAGTTTAAAAGCGGGCCTCTTGGAGGCGACCAGCAGATAGGTGCATGCATTGCCAATGGTGAAGTAGACTTTATGATATTCTTCTGGGATCCACTTACTTCACAGCCACATGATCCTGACGTAAAGGCACTGCTCAGAATAGCAGTTTTGTATGATATTCCGGTTGCAATGAATCAGTCAACTGCTGATTTTCTCCTGACGTCAAATCTGATGGAAGATGACTATGAAAGAAATGTTGTAGACTACTACAGCCGACTAAGGAAAGAGAATTTCGGAGGTGTCTGATTTCATAATCAAAATCCGTAGACAACATTTGCAAAAATTTGTATAATAAAGTAAAAAATAAAGAGAAGAGATGAGTTAAGATGAGAATAGACCAGTTTGAACTTTTGAAAAAATTACTGGTAAACATAAGCCAAAACAGTCCATTTTACAAGGATAAATTTAAAAAAAGCGGTGTAAACATTGATGATATAAAATCCCTTGAACAGATAAAAAATCTTCCGTTTACTGTAAAGGAAGAACTTAGAGATGCTTATCCCCTTGGATTACAGTCGGTACCGGATGAACAGATTATCAGAATACATTCGTCGTCCGGAACCACAGGTAAGCCAATAATTATACCTTACACTGCTCAGGATGTCTCAGATTGGGCAGAAATGATGTCGAGAAGCTTTAGTATAGCAGGAGTTACACCCCTTGACAGGATACAGATAACCCCGGGTTACGGACTATGGACAGCCGGCATAGGATTTCAGGCAGGTGCTGAAAGACTTGGTGCAATGGCTGTTCCCATGGGCCCCGGAAACACTGACAAACAGCTTCAAATGATGGTTGATTTGAAGTCGACTGTTATTATAGGAACATCATCGTATGCACTTGTACTGGCTGAAGAGGTTGAAAAAAGGGGAATAGGCTCTGACATTCATTTAAGGAAAGGTATTATAGGTTCAGAACGCTGGGGAGAAAAAATGAGACAGCGTATTAAAAATGAGCTTAACATTGATATCTATGATATTTACGGCCTTACAGAGATTTATGGTCCGGGCATTGCAATTGACTGCCCATGTCATGATGGGATGCATTATTACGATGACTACCTTTACTTTGAAATAATTGATCCTGTAACCGAGGAGGTTCTCCCTGTAGGAGAGGTTGGCGAGCTGGTAATTACCACCCTTCGAAAAGAGGGAGCACCGCTGTTGAGGTATAGAACAAGAGATTTGACCAGAATTATTCCGGGAAAATGTAAGTGTGGTCTGGAATATCCGCGTATTGACAGGATTATAGGTCGAACTGACGACATGGTTAAGGTAAAAGGAGTAAATATATACCCCGGTCAGATTGACGAGATACTGAAGGATGTTGACGGAGCAAGCAGTGAGTACCAGATTGTTATTGACCATTTAAATGGAAAAGATGTTATGACCCTCAAGGTTGAATATAATTCCGACGGGGATACCGAACGTGAGGAGATAGAATCCAATATCGTTGATTTATTCAAAAAAAGAATCGGAATACATATTATAGCCGAGGCAAGTCGCATTGGCAGTCTTCCCAGAAGTGAAAAAAAGAGTAAAAGAATTATCGATTACAGACATAGTTAAATAAATTACAGAAAACAAACGAGGCAGTTTGCTTTAAATAAGCAGACTGTCTTTTTTTATTTATTTCTAGTAAATTCAACCATTTACAGTTTGTTCACAATTCAAACACAGGGAAAACATAAAAATTTAATAGTATTTTAATAAAAGAACTATGCATTTTACTTATTATGAAGAGGTGGATTTAATGGGGAAAGGTTCTAAAAAGTGGAGTCGTAAAAAAATTATAACACTTGTGATATCACTGGTGGTTATTTTGGCTGTAGCAGTAGGTATATTCCTGGTAGTAAGGCAGAGGGACTCAAAGAGTACAATGGCATCGACAAAAAGAACTACACAAGCAACCAGAGGTAATATCGAGGTAAGTCTTTCCGGTTCGGGAACGATTCAATCTGCCAGTACATCGGATGTTATGTCAAATGTTCAGGGCAAAATAATCAAGTCATATAAAAAAGTAGGTGACACAGTTAAAAAAGGCGAACTGCTCTATGAAATGGACGATACAGACGCAAAGCTCCAGATTCAGAAAATACAAAATTCTATTGAACAGCAACAGTTGAGCGAAAGCAATACATCAAAAAACTATTCCAATATGACGGTTACTGCACCATTTAGCGGTAAGGTAACCGGCGTTTCAGCAGTAAAAGGAGACAATGTAAACAATGGAATGACGCTATTTACAATAACAGACACATCAAGACTTAAATTATCTGTTCCGTTAAGTACAGTAAATATTCCATATGTAAAAATAGGACAGTCAGTGAAGATCAATCTGCAGCAGTTTACAGATACCATAACCGGTGTAGTTACCGAAATTGATGACAATACTCATACCGCTTCCACAGGAGGAATGGTAAGAGATGTGATAGTTACGGTAAATAATCCGGGAACTTTAACAGATGAATCAATGGCCAGCAGTGTTGATTTCAAGCTAACTAACGGGACAGAGATAAGCTCAAAAGAAGAAAGCAGATTTTCCTATGCAAGCAGGGAAACGGTGAAAGCACAGGCACAAGGTACTCTGTCGGCAGTAAATGTTAAGGAAAACCAGTTTGTAAAAAAGGGCGATTTTCTGGTCAGGATTGAAAATGACCAATTACAACTGACTTCCCAAACAGATAACCTCAAGATGCAGGATTTCCGGAATCAACTGGACGCGGCACAAAAACAGCTTGGAAACTATAAAATTTACTCAGCAATAGACGGCATAGTTACTGCCGTTGCATATAAAACGGGAGATAGTGTAAAATCCGGGGATATACTTATTAGCATACGTGACTTTAAACAGATGCAGTTTATTATCCCAATAGATGAACTCGATATTTCAAAAATAAAAGTGGGACAGGAGGCATCCGTTACAATAGACGCACTGCCCGAAACAACTGAAAATCCTCTTACAGGTAAGGTTATAGCCAGAGCTATGGAAGGTACTTCATCAAATGGAGTAGCCACCTATGATGTGACTATAAAAGTAAACGAAACCAAGGATCTTCTGGCAGGAATGAATGCCAATGCAAATATTATACTTAGCAAATCGGAAAATGCACTTAGGATTCCTCTTGAAGCAGTGACAAAAATGGGAGACAGGTCCTTTGTGAGAGTAATGTCAAGCGGCGAAGAACAACCACAGAATGCAGGAAACTGGGGCCGCGGAGGAAACAGGGACGCAGGTGCAGGTAATGCTGATGGTTCAGGAAATGGCCGAAAACCAGGTGCCTCAAGAACCAGAATGTCAGCCACATTTACGCAGAATCAGGAGTATTACAAAGACACTGTTATGAAGCAAATAGAAGTGGGATTAAATAATGATGAATTTGTTGAAATAAAAAGCGGACTTGAAGAAGGAGAAATAGTTGTGCTCCCTCCGTTAGTTACAAACACTGTAAACGGAAATACGGGAACCCAGGGAGGTTTTGGCTTCGGAGGTTTCGGAGGTATGGGTGGAATGAACCGTGCAATGGGAGGAAACATCGGTGGCGGAAGCGGAAACAGAAGTACAAACAAAACTTCAGGCGGCGGAAACTCAGGCACAAATAATCCAGGTGCAAATAATTCAGGAGGTAATTCCGGCAGCAGACAACCCATGGGAGGAAACTAGACGAAAACGGCCTGCTGCTGCAGGCATTGGAGGGCTAAAAAGTAATGATACAAATATCCAATATGTGTAAAATGTATAAGATGGGAGAAAACTCCATATATGCACTCAATAATGTTTCACTGCACATTTATAAACACGAATTTGTTGCTATTGTAGGCCCGTCCGGGTCAGGCAAGTCTACATTGATGAATATGCTGGGCTGTCTGGATGTGCCTACAACCGGAAATTATGTTTTAGACGGGCATGAGGTAAGCAAGTTGAACGACAGTCAGCTTGCTGAAATAAGGAATAAGAAAATAGGCTTTATTTTTCAGGGCTTTAACCTTCTGAAAAAACTTACGGCTATAGAAAATGTAGAACTTCCTTTGATTTATCAGGGCATAGGTCACAAGGAAAGGCATAAAAGGAGCGTAGAAGCATTGGAACTGGTGGGACTGGGAGATAGAGTTTACCACACACCGAATGAATTGTCAGGCGGTCAGCAGCAAAGGGTTGCAATTGCGCGTGCACTTGTCAGTAATCCACCATTAATTCTTGCGGATGAACCGACGGGAAACCTTGATACCAAATCAGGTACAGAAATCATGAAAACCTTACATGAGCTCCATGAAAAGGGAAATACAATTGTACTGATAACCCACGATAATAATGTAGCTGCCCAGGCCCAAAGAATTGTGAAGATTCAGGACGGCATGATTATTGAGGATAAGGAGGCGGTGTAGATGGGCTTTTTACAAGCCTATAAAATGGCTTTAAAGAGTATTGCCGGCAACAAGGTCAGATCATTACTTACAATGCTTGGAGTAATAATAGGCGTTGGGTCAGTTATAACAGCTGTGGCATTTGCTCAGGGCAGTACAAAAAGCATAACAGATTCAATTGAAGGATTGGGCAGCAACCTGATTTCAATAAATATAACAGGAAGAAACAGCAACAGAAATATAACCTATGAAGAAATTAAAACATTTGCAGACCAAAATTCCAATGATATCAGTATGGTAGCTCCGGTTGCAAACGGTAGTATGACGCTGAAGGCAGGTACAAAAAGCAGAAATTCTACAGTTATTGGAACCAGCGAAGAGTATGAATATATAAGGAGCAGACATGTACAGTCAGGACGTTTTATTTTATCTTTTGACAATGATTACAAGCTTAAAACTGCAGTAATAGGAACGGCTGTAGCCAATGACCTGTTTGAGGGACAAAATCCTGTGGGACAGACACTCAAAATAAACGGCCAGGTATTTAAAGTAGTCGGAGTGCTACAACAGATTGACGGAGGACAGGATTCTTCAAGTGACGATCAGGTCATTATCCCTGTTACTGTTGCACAGAGATTAGGCAAAAACAGCAGAATATCCAACTTTACCGTACAGGCTGCTGATGCTGCTTCTGTAGAAATCACCATGGCTAAGCTTAACGTATATTTAACGGGAATTTACGGTAGTACAGATGCATTCACAGTAACCAATCAGGCACAGATGCTGTCCACTCTGAATTCAATAACAGATACACTTATGGTTGTTCTTGGAGGTATCGCAGCTATTTCACTTATAGTAGGTGGAATCGGAATCATGAATATAATGCTCGTATCGGTTACAGAGAGGACAAGGGAGATAGGTATAAGAAAAGCAATAGGGGCCAAGCGTAAAAATATAATGATACAGTTTTTAATAGAGGCAGTTATGATAACAGGTATTGGCGGGGCCTTGGGGATTTTAATCGGATTGTTCTGTATACGGTTTATAATCGGAGGTTTCCATATAACTACCCCGGTATACTCACCCTTCTGGATGATGCTTTCCTTTGGAATATCACTTGGGGTCGGTGTAATATTCGGAATGTTTCCAGCGTACAAAGCTGCCAGACTTAACCCCATAGACGCCCTTAGATTTGAATAGAAAAAATATCAGGAGGTAAAAAATGATTAAAAGAGTACTTGCATTAACCTTGACTGCTATCATATTATTGTCAACCATTACATTTGCAGCAACCACAACTTCCCAAACCCTTTGGAAGGATTCTTTAGCCGAACTTAAATCATTGGGAGTGGTCACTGATTCTGAAATAAAGACAACAGGAAACATATCAAGAGCAGTATTTTCAAAGATCATTATAAATGCAACAGGAAACAGTGAAATGGCAAAATCTATGGCAGGGTCATCAACATTTGCCGATGTTTCAACAAAATCGGCATACTGCGGGTATATAAATGCATCAGTCAAAAAGGGTTACATGTCAGCGTTGGCTGACGGAAGTTTCAAACCCAATAATGCACTGACAATGGCTCAGTTATGTACTGCGGTCATCAGGGCTTTAGGGTATACAGATGGAGATATCGTCGGAGGTTGGCCTTCAGGATTTATAGAGAAAGCTGCAAGCCTTGGAATTACAAAAGGATTTACCTTGAAAAGCGGTGATTCAGTTCCTGTAACAACCGCAATAGTTGTTATTGACAGAATGATGAATACATACACAAATAAAGTAAATCCCGAAGACAGCGACAAAACACTTAAAGATTCAGTTGGACTGGCTGATGACCAAAGTAACCTTATATATGGAAAACCTGAGGTTGCATTTAATTTTAAGCCAAGCTCCAAGAAACTCGGAAGCATAACTTTTAATTCAAATCTGCCTTTATTGCGAAATACGGTAAACAATTCAGTTACTCCAGCAACAAGTACTATCGGAGAATCCATAACCTTAAACGATATAAAGGATAAGGATGTAGTCTATCCCGTATATAATAAGCTGAATGTCCCGATTTATTACCTTGTTGTAGATAACAAAGTTGACGGTCAGATTACAAGTATACTGCCAAACAAATATGCACCAAAGTCAATAAAAATAAACAATACTGAATACCAGATGGGTGATTATGCAAACCTGAACAGATTCAATTCATCAAAGGGAGCCTTTAAGGTAGGAGATGCTGTATCTGTAGTTCTGGGGTACGACGGAAAAGTTGTTGAAGCATATTACACCGATAATTCTGATAATAAGGACTATGCATTTGTGGAAAACACATCAACAATAGTATCGAAGGATGCAGCGGACTACGGAAAAATTTATTATACTGTGGATTTAATGCTGATAGACGGTACTACAAAGACCTACAAAGTAAAAGAGGACCCCGGACAATACAAATGGAAGCTGGTAAAATATTCGGCTGTTACGGACGATACCATAACTCTGATGAACCTTACTTATCTGACTCCAACGGATGTTACGTTTGATAAATATGAAAAGAAAATTAATCAGGGCTATGCTGCGGATAACATAAAAATTTTTAATTACACTGATTCAACAGTGAGACTTGTAAACTTAAATGATATTCCAAACGGAATACTCGAAGCAGGAAAGGTACAGTATATAGGAACTACCGGTGCTTTTTCGGATGTCAATGTCATGCTAATAAACGATGTTTTTGATGAACAGTATAAAAACTGTGTAGTCCAGAAAATACAGGTTCCTGACGGAAGGGTAAATTCATACACCTACACTTTGATATCAGGCTCAAACAAGTATACATATACTGATAAAGCTGAAATACCGGGAGCATCTGTTGGAGCAGTTTTTAAAATGAAAATGTATAATAACAGTGTCAATTCCTTTGAGCAAATTAAAGACCCGGAGGCAATGGGATGGTTTGTTCAGGCTATAGACAGTAAACGTATCATGCTGAATAATTGGGTATATATGTTCAATCCGGAAATGACAGTGTATTTAATAGATTATGCAGGTAATATTA
>JAEZIU010000263.1 GCA_023436485.1 Bacillota bacterium
GTATAATACCAATCTTAATATATTTCTTCGAGAAAGTTGATCTGCGTTTTTCTTAAAGTTTCAAGAACTCTGAACTATTGCAGAACTATTTTATATGTTTGCATAAAGCCGAAGTATTAAATTCAAAGGGTCTAATTAATAGAATGCTGAACATCGATAGTGTTTGACTCCAAGATTATATTAATGTAGGTGGTGCTTTCATGGCTACAAAAGAACAACTATATGCAGTTGAAAAGGATCTTATAAAATTTTGTAATAAAAATGAGAAATTCTTCTTTGAATTGATAAAAATTCTTAAGAAATATGAAGACAGGCTTTATAGAAGTGGTTATATATCAAAAAGTTTCGAGGACTTGTTTGGGATTTTAAGGAGATTGGAAAGGGAAAGTAAAAATGTTAAAGAAGATATTCTTAAAGAAATGAAGAAAGATATAATAAAACTAGAGAATGAATTTTGGGTTGAGTTAGTGAGCTTTAATGCACTTTTAGATTATCACACTCATCTACATAATAGATTTGGCTATACAAAGGTTGTAGATATTATATATAAGGTTGGTAGACTTAAAGAAGAAGAAACAAATGAAATTTTAAAGATAATTGTTAACTTTATTGATTCTCATTCAGAGGAGGAGATAATGGAGCTTCTGGTTGATGAGGGTAAAGAGTTAGTGGAATCAGTACTTGAACAAAAACGCAGAAGAATGAGAAGGCATGCAAATTAGAATATAATACAAAAGTATTTAGATATTAAGTAGGGGTTTAAAGTTTAACTTTCCAAGAATATACCTGATTAGTTAAATTGTGCCAAAACGAAGTGTAAAAAGTAAATGAGCTTGGAAGTTTGTAAAATAAGGGGTTCGGGGTATGGCAAGGTCATCTGAATAATGGCCAGGGGACAATACTCTGAGGCTCTTATTTTATTGTATATGGCGACATATGGTAGGGGTGAGGAGATAGGACAGATGGTGTTTGAATCAATAATTTGGTAAAATAGTCTTGATAAAAACAATCAACCAGCATATTTCAAATACATGCAAAAGGTTCTTACTATCCTGGTATGCTTGAAGTATTGGCAGGAAATTATATAAAGTTAAAGGATTAAGTTAGGAGATTACACCTATTACAGCAAAAACCATGATAACCCGGAAAATTTCTATAATCATATTTAGCACCACTATGAGTTCTTAGAGGATAAGCTGATAATTGGCAGGTTCTGTGCAGTTGCAGAAGGACTGGAAATCCTGTGGAATGAGAATAAAGATGTGACTTCACCAAACTTTAAAAGCCAAATATGGATACCGGTTTTAAGAAAATAATAATTATTATTTAAGTTAAAAGTTAAGTTATAATAGATAAAAAGCTTTCAGTTAAAGATTATGCATGAAATGGGAGATGATTTTGTGGAAAACATAATTGTTTTAAATATAAAATATAAATTTGGTGATATAGAAGGTATTATTCATCCTATTGTTTTAAAGGATAGCAATGAAATGATACTGGTTGATTGTGGATATGCAGGCTTTATGCCTATAATTGAAGATGCCATCAAATCACAAAATTTAGATTGTAAAAAGCTTACTAAAATCCTAATTACACATCATGACCATGACCATATGGGTGCTTTGGCAGATTTTAAACAAAAATATCCCAATATAAAAATTGTTGCAAGTGAAATTGAAGCTCCATTTATTGCTGCAGAAAAGAAATCATTACGGTTAGAACAAGCAGAGGCACTGCAAGATACTTTAAGCCAAGAACAGAAGTCATTTGGAAAGGCTTTTTGTGAAATTCTAAAAAATATTAAGCCTGTTAAGGTTGACATATTGGTGCATGATGGTGAAGTCATGAACTGGTGCGGTGGATGTGAAATCATCGGTACGCCTGGACATACTCCAGGCCATATATCTTTATATTTAAAGAATAAGAGAACCCTCATAACAGGTGATGCAGCTGCATTAGAAAATAATCAGTTGATTATTGCAAACCCACAGTTTACATTAGATATTGAAAATGCAAATAAATCTATGTCAAAGATATTGGACTTTAATGCTGAAACTTATATTTGTTATCATGGAGGAATATACAAACGGTACAAGGATAATTAATATTATCAGCAAGATTCATTCATCAAATAGAAACATGCACTAGATACTATTCAAATCAAATTGCTCGAGGATTTTGTACTGAGTTAATATCAGGAAATGAGTCAATAGAAGAATACAGAACAGTATTTATAGGTACGCTTAATTGGTTTAAGACAGTAGCTCCACCGGTTAGGATCTTCTTACAAAAAATCATAAAAAGAAGATTTGAAAACAATTTAAAGAAATATTTATAATATGACATGTAGTTGTCAGATTAAGAGTAGTATACTAATCTTATTAGGTTATATGAAAAGTGGTATATGAAAATTGGTATACCAAAACCAATTCAGGGATGGTGGAAAACAATGGACAAACTGGATTGCAAAAGGGATTTTAAGGATTTATACCTGCCTAAGAATAGTCCTTCAATAATAGAAGTACCGACAATGAAGTTTGCAGCGATTGACGGCGAAGGAGATCCCAATGGTGAGGAGTTTGCCTTGGCTACTGCTGCACTCTATAGCTTCAGCTATGCGGTAAAAATGTCTTATAAAAGCAAGGAAATTCCCAAAGGATTTTATGATTATACTGTTTTTCCGCTTGAGGGTGTGTGGGATTTAGTGGATAAAACTAAACCAATATCTGACAAAACCAACTATGCATACTCCATTATGATTCGTCAGCCGGATTTTTTAGATGATGAGCTATTTGAACGGTTTATTACTGAAACAAAAAAGAAAAAGCCTAATGATTATCTTGAAAAAATAAAGTATATCACCATAACCGAGGGAATGTGTTGCCAGATGCTTCATTTAGGAAGCTATGATGATGAACCTGCGAGCTTTGAAATGATGAAACAGTTCTGCAATGATATGGGATATGAGAGAATTAGCCTTAAGCATCGGGAAATATATCTTTCAGACCCTCGCAAGACCGAAGCCAGCAAGCTAAAAACGGTGCTACGGTTCAATGTGAGGAAAAAATAATAAAATATGTGCTTAAAATGGCTTGAGTAGTCAGGCAAGAAGGGTTGTAGATGGAATTTATAACAGCAAAAACAATAATATCCGGGTATTCGGAAAATAACTCATGGTTTGGCAATAACTATAATATGAATATCTATAAAGGCTGCAGTCATGGTTGTATTTACTGTGACAGTAGAAGTGAGTGCTATAGAGTCGATAATTTTGACAGGGTAAGAGCAAAGGAGAATGCTCTTGCCCTAATTGAGCGTGAACTGAAATCAAAGCGAAAAAAGGGTGTTGTTGGAACAGGAGCTATGAG
>JAEZIU010000269.1 GCA_023436485.1 Bacillota bacterium
GGCTTTCGGAGGGAATATGAAAAATATTATTCTTATTGGAATGCCAAGTGCGGGTAAAAGTACTGTGGGAGTAATTTTAGCTAAACACCGTGGAATGTCCTTCATTGATACAGATGTTCTGATTCAGTCAAGACAGGGAAGGCTTCTGCAGGAAATCATAAATAGCGATGGAACAGACGCTTTCCTAAAAATCGAAGAGTCTGAAATACAATCTCTGGACTACTCTGATACGGTTATTGCAACAGGCGGAAGTGTGGTATACAGTGAGAAGGCAATGAAGCATTTAAAGAAAACAGGAATAGTTATTTACCTGTATGTAGATATGGACACTGTTAACAATAGGCTTAAAAACCTTAAAACAAGGGGCGTTGTTTTAGGCCCCGGACAGAGCTTAGAAGACATTTATAGAAAAAGACAGCCCTTGTATGAAAAGTATGCAGATATAATAATAGATTGTTCAGAGGGTTCAATTGATTCAACAGTGGAAATGATACATGAAAAACTTGATTCCTTGTCATAAAACTTGAAATGAAATATAATTATTATGCCGGGTAGAACTTATCCGGCATTTATAATGTTAATTACTTAATCGGATAATTATTTTAGGCAAGATATATGAGGTTACGGAGGGGAAAAATGGATTTATTAAGCGGCTTGAACAAGGAGCAAAAAGAAGCAGTTCTTCATAATGAAGGTCCTCTTTTGATATTGGCCGGAGCGGGGTCAGGAAAAACACGAGTTCTTACGCACAGGATTGCGTATCTTATTGAACATAATGGAGTATACCCTTCAAATATACTGGCTATAACCTTTACAAATAAAGCAGCAAGAGAGATGAAAGAGAGAATAGCCGGGCTTATAGGTGATTTGAGCAATGACATGTGGGTGGGCACATTTCACTCCATATGTATAAGAATACTCAGAAGAGATATTGAGAAGCTTGGCTATGACAGAAGTTTTGTAATATATGATACTCAGGACCAGCAGGTGGTAATAAAGGAATGTCTTAAAGAATTAAGCTTAAACGAAAAGAACTTCCCTCCTAAATCAGTCCTTGAAACTATAGGAAAGCAGAAGGATGAACTTATAGATGCCGAGCATTATGAAAAGCAGTATGCATCGGATTTCAGAATGGGCAAGATTGCAAAAGTTTACAAGCTTTATGAAAAGAAGCTTAAAGCAAATAATGCCCTGGACTTTGACGACATTATAATGAATACAATAAAGATTTTCGACAAGTACCCGGAAGTTCTTGAATATTATCAAAGAAGGTTCAGATATGTTCTGGTTGATGAGTATCAGGATACAAATACTGCCCAGTACACGCTTGTCCGTAAATTATCCCAAGCACATGAAAACCTTTGCGTTGTGGGTGATGATGACCAGTCAATATATGGCTGGAGAGGCGCTAACATCAGGAATATCCTTGATTTTGAGAAGGATTTCAAGAAATGTTGTACCATAAAGCTGGAGCAAAACTACAGGTCAACACAGAATATATTGGATGCCGCAAACCATGTAATCGGCAACAATACAGGCAGAAAATGCAAAAGCCTTTGGACAGACAACAAGGGTGGAAGCAAGATAGTAATATGTGAAAATGACAATGAACATGAAGAAGCCCTTTATACAGCTAGGGAAATTCAGCGCTTAATATCTGATGAAGACAGAAAATACAAGGATTTTGCAGTGCTTTACAGAATTAATGCCCAGTCCCGTGTACTGGAAGAAATGTTTATGCGGGAAGGATTACCATACAAGATTGTTGGCGGACAAAAATTCTATGACAGAAAAGAAATAAAAGATATAATTGCATATATGCGTTTGGTTCAAAATCCCGGGGACAATGTGAGCCTTAAAAGAGTAATCAATGTGCCCAAAAGGGGAATAGGTGATACTACAGTTGAAAATGCAGAAGTTTTGGCGTACCAAACAAATGTATCCTTGTTCACGGTTATTTCAAATACTGAAGAGTTTCCTTCATTAAAAAGGGCTGCTCAAAAACTGGATAGTTTCTCACTTATGATAAATAAATTCAGGACTATGAAGGAAAATATCACTATATCCCAACTGTTGGATGTAGTAGTTGAAGATTCAGGAATCCTGAGAGAGTACGAACTGGAGAATACAGTTGAAGCCCAGTCAAGAATTGAGAATATAAAAGAATTAAAATCCGTTGCCATGGAGTTTGAAAAACAAAGTGAGGACAATTCATTGGAAGAATTCCTTGCACATATATCTTTGGTGTCGGACATTGACAGTCTACAAGAGGATCAGGACTACGTGGTGCTTATGACAATGCACAGTGCAAAGGGACTGGAATTCCCGGTGGTGTTTATTCCGGGGCTGGAAGAAGGCGTTTTTCCGGGCTACAGGGCAATTACCGAAGGGCCTGAACAGCTGGAAGAGGAGAGAAGGCTTTGCTATGTAGGTATTACCAGAGCAAGAGAGAAGCTCTATATGTCAAATGCCCGTTTCAGAACTCTTTTCGGGAATTCAAGCTACAACAGACCGTCCAGATTTTTAGCAGAGATACCTGAAGAACTTGTTGAATATCCCTTTAAAGCATCGGGAAGCTCCTCAAGATCCAAGGAGACACTCTCGTGGGGTAAGGGTTCGGGCTCCGGCAATGCTCAAACATGGAGTTCAGCTCAAAGTTCTGGAACACAATCTGTTTTTGGTACATCAAAGTCAATTTCGGCAACAACTTCAAGTACACCTGCCGGTTCAGGTTCCTTGAAGGATTTAATAAATTCAAATATTGTTACACGTGGATTTGGAGGCAACTCAGCAGGTACATCAGTAAAAAGTCCTGCCAGTCAGCAGATTAATGGCTTCGGACGCAGTATACCGATGAAACCTTCATCCGGGGGTTCCAATACATCGGATGATTTCAGTGTAGGTGATAAAGTCGAGCATAAAAAATTCGGAAAAGGAACTATTTCGAAAGCAACAGCAGACAGCGGTGATCAGGTATTGGAAATACAGTTTGAAGGGGCCGGAATGAAAAGACTAATGGCTTCTATGGCAAATTTAAAAAGATTATAAAAACAAAGGGTGGGTGTTAATTTAATGGCATTCAGAGAAGGTTTTGTTTGGGGTACAGCAACAGCTTCATATCAGATTGAGGGAGCTGTAAACGAAGGTGGCAGAGGTGAATCTGTTTGGGACGAATTTTGCAGGATGAAAGGCAAAATAGATGACGGTGATAACGGAGACTTTGCATGTGACAGCTATCACAGGTATTCCGAAGATGTAAAGCTTATGAAACAGATTGGTATTAAAGCATATAGGTTTTCCATCAGCTGGAGCAGAATTTTGCCTGACGGCACAGGTGAAATAAACATGGAAGGTGTAAACTACTACAATAATCTTATTGATGAGTTGATTGAAAACGGCATAGAGCCATATGTAACTTTGTTTCACTGGGACTACCCCATGGAGCTTCAATATAAGGGCGGATGGCTTAATTCTGAAAGCCCTCTTTGGTTTGAAAATTATGCTGCCGTATGCTCAAGACTATTTTCCGACAGAGTAAAGTATTGGGTAACCAGCAACGAAGCCCAGTGTTACATTGGACTAGGTTACGGTATAGGAGCACATGCACCGGGTTTAGAACTTCCCAAAAACCAGGTGGTAAGAGCGTGGCATCATAATTTAAAGGGATTAGGACTAGCTACAAAAGCAATACGTAAAAATGCAAAAGGTGAAGTAAAAGTAGGGTTGGTATCATGCGGAGAGGTTGGAATTCCTGCATCCGATAGTGAGGCAAATATGCAGGCTGCACGCAATGTGCTTTTTGACAGAGACCATTCAGAAGATACAATCGGTTTTGGATTTGGTGACTTGTTTGATCCAGCATTAAGGGGAGAGTATCCCGAAGGCCTGAAACCATATCTCCCTAAAGGCTGGCAGGAGGATATGAAGGACATATGTGTTCCACTAGATTATATTGGCATAAATGTTTATATAGGTTCAATTGTGGAAGCATGTGAAAATAAAAAATACAGTTATCTTAGATTACCTGTTGGTATAGGGAAAACCTCCATGGAATGGTCGTTTAAGCCCGAAACACTGTATTGGGCAACCAGATTTATATCTGAAAGATATAATTTGCCTGTATACATTACAGAAAACGGTATGGCAAATAATGACTGGGTAAACACAGATGGAAAAATCAAGGATACTCAGAGAGAAGATTACATGGATCAATATCTTTCTGCACTGTCAAAGTCTATAGATGACGGGGCCGACGTAAGAGGATATTTTTACTGGTCCTTGCTTGACAATTTTGAATGGTCATACGGATATGCAAAGAGGTTTGGACTAGTCTATGTAGATTATAGTAATTACAGACGTACACTAAAACAGTCGGCATATAGGTATAAGAAAATTATCGAAACAAATGGCGAAGTTTTAAAATAAACCAATAGAAATAACTGTTTGAATAAATTTCAAGCAGTTATTTTTATTTTGAGTTTAATAAAGCATAACAAATTCCTTTCTCATACTTTTAAACAAATTAATGGTAAAATTAGATATTGATATCTTTTTTTATAACAAGCCAATCTATCACTTTCCTTAGCAAAATACCATAAGAAAGGAGGGCAAGCTTTATTTAAATTTTTTGAACAGACTAATCGAAAGTGAAATATTAACAGAAACATTTATTTAAAAGAAAGAAAGGAAGAAAACCCATGAATAAACTATATTTTATAGTATCCTTGCTGGCTGCTTTATTCATATTTCCGATAGCAGCAAACGCAGCAACAGATTCAACCCATCCCGGATTTAGAGTTGAAGGAAGATTTCTCTACGATAACACAGGAGAAAAGGTAATTCTCTATGGCGTAAACAAAATGTGCATATGGACTGATAAGGATGGTGTTCCGTCTTTCTCAGAAATAGCAAAAACGGGGGCAAACTGTGTCAGAATCACATGGGGAATAGACGGTTCAGCAGAAGATTTGGATACCGTTATCCGCAATTGCCGTGCTGAACACATGATTCCTATTGTAGAACTTCACGATGCCACCGGTGATTGGTCAAAGCTTCCTTCACTGGTGAATTACTGGGTAAGACCTGATATAGTGAATGTTATAAAAAAACATCAGGAGTATTTATTAGTCAATATAGGAAATGAAGTAGGGCAGAACGTAACTGAAGAAGCTTTTAAAGCAGACTACGAGTCCGCTGTGAATAAAATGAGGGAAGCGGGAATTCACGTACCTTTGGTTATTGATGCTTCCAGCTATGGCCAGAGCATAGATATGCTGCAAGCATGCGGGTCTTATCTCATATCTGCCGACCCCGATAAAAATTTAATGTTCTCAGTACATATGTGGTGGCCTTATATGTGGGGACATTCAGATCAGGAAGTAATTGATGAAATTGCTCAATCAGTGGATATAAATCTTCCTCTTATTGTAGGTGAATTCGGACATAAGTGGGATGAAACGGAAAATGGTAAAATACCATATCAAACAATTATGGAACAGTGCTATAAAAATCAAATTGGTTATCTTCCGTGGGAATGGGGCCCCGGAAACAATCCACAGACATTCTTGGATATGACCTCAGACAGTACTTTTGCTACATTGAACGAATATGGCAAGGAAGTTATGCTTACTAATCAATACAGTGTAAAAAACATTGCCAAAAGACCTGCATCCATGCTATCAAACCTACCTCCGGTCCTGCCAAAAGAACCCCTTCCATACGGAAATCTGGCTTATAAAAAAACTGTTACAGCTTCATCTATAGAAAGTACTCAAAACAACGAGAGTAATATAGTAGATGGCGATCTTGAAACACGGTGGGCTTCACAGGTCTCAGACCCCAGCTGGATTTGTGTTGACCTTGGTGCAAAAAAGGAGATTAACAGGCTAATTATATGCTGGGAGGCTGCTTATGCAACTCAATACAAAATTCAGGTATCAGATGATGCAAATACATGGACTGATGTGATTACCCAGTATAATGGAACAGGAAAAACAGAAGATATAAGCCTTTCTTGCTCAGGTCGTTACTTGAGGATATATGGAATGCAAAGAGCGAATTACCAATGGCCTTATTCAATATGGGAGATAGGAGTATATGGCTCGGAATCAGAATTAAGTGCATCTATATCTCCTACGGTAGCAGTATTTGATAAGAATCCTGCCAATGCAGCAGATATAGCTGTAACACTTGACCCAAAAAGTAACACACTTAATGCAATATTAAACGGACCATCAGAAAAGTTGGTAGCAGGACAAGATTATATAATAGAAAATCAAACAAAAGTGATTATAAAAAAGGAATATCTGTTGGGACTGGCAGCAGGTACAACTAAATTGACTTTTGACTACAGTGATGGAGTAGACCCGGTTTTAGCTATTGCTGTCGGGGACACCACACCGGGAGGCTCTGTCCAATGCCCAATAATTAGTCCCTCAGCTGTAACATTTGATAGAACATCTTCACCAAATTTGAGGGTAACTATATCTCCTCCCGGTGGTATTTATTTTACTGGAATTATGAATGGTACAGTACCTCTGGTACCAAACATTGATTTTACTATTGCAGGAGATACTGTAACAATTATGAGGAGTTACCTTGCAAATCAACCTTCTGATAATGTAAATCTGACTTTTGACTTCAGCGGTGACGGAATTGATCCTGTACTTAAAATTACTTTTCTTAAAGACACTACTTGTGGGGATGCAAACCTGGACGGGGTTATAGATGCCCTTGATTATGCAATACTCAAACAGCATCTTTTAGGTCTGACAACTCTGAATCATGATATTTTACACTTTCTTGACCTTAACCTGGACGGTACAACCGATGCAATTGATTTATCTATATTCAAACAGTATTTGTTGGGCAAAATAACCTACCTTCCTGTTACTTAATAAAAGTTTTATAGAACCGGCTCCCTAAGGGCCGGTTTTTTTGACTAGTAGTTCTAAAGGATTTTACTATTGACTCATGGAATAAAATGAAATATAATGATTATAATTTAGTAATTTAGCACTTTAATTTAGTAAAGGAAATGCAAAATCCAAATTTGATATATATGAGAGGTATTTGCTTATGTCCAGATGGAAAATATATACACCTGACGGTGTACAGGATATCCTGTTTGACGAATGTTACGTAAAAAGAGAAATAGAAAAAAGAATCAGAAATACATTCAGGTCATATGGCTATTATGAGATAGAAACTCCAACAATAGAATTTTTTGATGTATTTTCTTCAGAGATAGAGCATTTTCCCCAAGAATCAATGGTAAAGTTCTTTGATCAGAAAGGACGTATTCTTGTATTAAGACCTGACATAACTGTTCCCGTTGCAAGAATAACCGCTACAAAAAACAGGGATGTTCAGGTTCCAATTAAGTATTCGTATATAGGAAATGTATTCAGATTTAACGAAGTGGGTGGCGGCCGTCAGAACGAGTTTACACAAGCCGGGATTGAGATGCTGGGAGATTCATCATCTGAGAGTGATGCAGAAATAATTGCTATGGCAATAAACACACTTAAATCTGCCGGTCTCAAGGAATTCAAAATAGAAATCGGGCAGGTAGAATTTTTTAAAGGCCTGGCTGAAGATGTAGGGTTTTCAAGTGAGGATATAGACGCTATATCAAAACAAATAGACAAAAAGGATATTGTAGGAGTAGAAGAAATCCTTAACCGATATGATATAAGTACAGATTTAAAGGATATAATTTTGAAGCTTACCGGATTATTCGGAACTGTTGATGTAATAAAGGAATTTAAGAAATCTTCAATTAACGAAAGAAGTCTTAAAGCAATTGAAAATGTAGAGGAAGTAGTATCTATATTATGTGATTACGGTTTATCGGAATATGTATCAATAGACTTAGGAATGTTAAAAAGCTTGAATTATGATACCGGAATAACTTTCAGAGGCTTTACAAACGGAGTGGGATTCCCGATTCTTTCAGGAGGAAGATACGATAACCTTACGTCCAGTTTTGGGAAGGAATGTCCAGCTACAGGCTTCTCATTAAGGATAAATATGCTTATGACAGCAATGGAAAACTCGGGACTTACCTTTGAAAGCCCTTCCGTTGATTCGTTGATATGCTATGAAAAGGCAAACAGAAAGAGGGCAATAGAAATAGCGGAAGCCCTCAGAAAGCAGGATTTGAAAATAGAAACCTTTGTTTTGACAGAGGATATCAACCAAGCTAAAAAATATGCTTCTTCAAAGAAAATCGGCGGGATTTTACGTATTGGAGACAATGATAAAATTACAGTGTACGATATAATAAACGATACAGCAGAGGAAACCAGCTTTAAAGCACTGTTAAGAATTTGATAACAAAAGAATCTTTATAGATAATAAAAAAATTTGTGGGGAGTTAAAACATGAGATATTTGACAATTGCACTTTCAAAGGGAAGACTTACAGACATGTCGGTAGAAATCTTTGAGAAGATTGGAATAGACTGTACGGAACTCAAATCATCCACCAGAAAGTTAATACTGTCTGATGAAAAAAATAAGATAAAGTTTTTTCTTGCAAAGCCCGCAGACGTACCAACCTATGTAGAATACGGGGCAGCAGACATAGGAATAGTGGGAAAGGACACACTGCTGGAGGAAGGCAGAAATCTTTATGAAGTACTTGATTTGGGATTTGCAGCCTGCAGAATGGCATTGGCCGGACCGGCAGATCTACAGGGAAAGATAGATGAACTTAATATAAAAAGAGTGGGTACAAAGTATCCTAGTATAGCCAGAAACTACTTTGAAAAAACAAGACGAGAAAGTGTTGAAATAATAAAGCTGAACGGATCTGTGGAACTTGCTCCGTTAGTTGGTTTGTCAGAGGTTATTGTAGATTTGGTTGAAAGCGGAAGAACACTTAAAGAAAACGGCCTTGTAGTACTTGATACAATTGCAGATATCAGTGCGAGAATGGTAGTAAACAGAGTAAGCATGAAAATGGAAAACGAACGGATTCAGAAAATAATAGACGGAGTTAGACAAGAATTATCCGAAAGGGGGTAACAGTATGCTGAACGTAGTAGATTTAAGAAGTGATTTTGACGGGTCTGTGGCAAACAACTTATACAAGAAATTAACCAAGAGGACCGGAACGCAAAACGGCGGGAATATAATCAGTATTGTGGCTGACATTATTCAAAACGTTAAAGAAAACGGTGACATTGCATTAAAAGAATACACAAGGAAATTCGATAAAGTAGAAATAGAAACCATAAAGGTCTTGGAAGATGAAATTACCTCTGCATATAAAAAGGTTGACCCACAGCTTCTGGAGACTATAAAAAAATCAAAACAAAATATATGGAGCTTTCATGAGAAACAACTCCAAAACAGCTGGATAAATCCTAAAGAGGATGGAACAATGCTGGGACAGCTTGTAAGACCTCTTGAAAAGGTAGGCCTATACGTTCCCGGTGGAACAGCACCGCTGATATCATCGGTATTAATGACTGCGGTTCCCGCAAAAGTAGCCGGAGTGGAAAAGCTGGTTATGTGCACACCGCCTTCACAGGACGGAAGCATACACCCTGCAATACTGGTTGCTGCCAGAGAAGCAGGAGTGGATGAGGTATACAGGGCAGGAGGAGCACAGGCAATAGCAGCAATGGCTTACGGAACGGAAACAATACCGGCGGTAGATAAGATATGCGGCCCGGGTAATGTATATGTTGCAACAGCTAAGAGATTGGTTTTTGGCGACTGTGATATTGATATGTTTGCAGGCCCAAGCGAGATACTGGTAATTGCAGATTCAAGTGCAGTACCCGAGTACATAGCTGCTGATCTTCTCTCACAGGCAGAACATGACATATTGGCTTCCTCAGTTCTGGTTACTGATGATGTAAGTCTTTTGGACAGTGTAAAAACTCAAATAGAAAAGCAACTGTCAAGTCTCAAAAGAAACGAAATAATTGAGAAATCGCTTAAAAACTACGGATTCGGAATATTAGTTGACAACATAGAAGAGGCAATAGAGGTATCAAACAACATAGCACCCGAGCATTTGGAATTGTGTGTAAAAGAGCCTATGAGTATATTGGGAATGATTAAAAATGCGGGAGCAATATTCGTTGGAAACTATTCACCTGAACCTTTAGGAGACTATATGGCGGGGCCGAGTCACGTACTTCCCACCAGCGGAACCGCAAAGTTTTCATCACCTGTAAACGTAGATCAGTTTGTTAAAAAATCGAGCCTGATTTATTACAACAAAAAATCACTTGAAACAACAAGCAGCGATATTGTAAGGTTTGCAGAAGCGGAATTATTGGATGCACATGCAAATGCCATAAAGGTAAGATTTAATAAATAAACTGAAATTCGTTGTATTACTGAAAGGAAGGTTACTATGATAGAAGATTTAATCAGAACGGAAATACGTTCGTTTATACCCTATAATGCAAATCAGCAGCCCTATAAAATAAAACTGGATGCCAACGAGAGTCCTTTCAACCTACCACAAGCAGTGAGAAAAAAACTCGCTGATTATATACTGGAAGATCCACAGCTCAATTTGTACCCTGACACGGATTCCATTCAATTAAGGAAAGCCTTAGGAGAATACTGGAGCGTAGATAAGGACAATATCATAGTTGGAACAGGCTCTGATCAGTTAATACAGGTTATAGCCAACGTATTTGTGGAGAAAGGCGACAAAGTTTTGTACCCTGCCCCTTCCTTCGGTATGTACAAGGATTCCTGCATAATATCGGGAGGTAAGGCAGTAGACTATATTCTGGATCAAAATAATAATTTCTCCTATTCAGCGGATAAAATAATAGAGGCCTATGAAGAAGAAAAACCAAAAATTATTTATATATGCAGTCCCAATAATCCAACAGGCAATCTGATGCCACAGGATGAAATATTGAAAGTACTGAAAGCATGTACAAAATCAATAGTTGTGGTAGATGAGGCATATGCAGACTTTTCCGGTACAACGGTAATTCCATATATAAAAGAGTATGAAAATTTACTTATACTAAGGACGTTTTCAAAGGCTTTTGGATTAGCAGGTATCAGATGCGGGTATTCCATAGGCTCGGAAAAGCTTACAAGGGCTATAAACCTTGCAAGACCCCCCTATAATATCAGCTCATTATCACAGTATACAGCCACATTGGTTTTATCTAATATAGATGAAATCCAAAGCAACATAAAATATCTCGTTGAAGAAAGGGAACGTGTTCTCTCTAAACTGGCTGAGATAGACGGAATAAAAGTTTACGGCTCTGCTGCCAACTTTATATTGATAAAAGTACAAAATTCAAAGGACGTTTATACAAAACTATGCGAAAAAGGCATTTTCATCAGAGCCTTTGGTTCATCTCCACTTTTATCGGATTGTATGAGGATAACCATAGGAACACATGAACAAAATTCCGTACTGCTTGATGAACTATGTACTATCTGCTATAATAAATAACGAACATTACGACGGAAAACATAAAAAAGGTTCGGGTTTTTAAATTGAACGGAGGAACGCACATGAGAGAGGGTTTAGTCACACGAAACACAAAAGAAACTCAAATCAATGTAAAAATAAATCTGGACGGCAAAGGTGCCTGTAACGTAAATACCGGCATAGGCTTCTTTGACCATATGCTTGTATTATTTACAAAGCATGGACTTATGGATGCATGTTTTGAAGTAACAGGTGATTTGCATGTGGACTCCCACCATACCATTGAGGATACTGGTATAGCCATTGGGATTGCAATAAAGCAGGCACTTGGAGATAAAAAATCCATAAGAAGATACGGCACAGCCTACGTTCCAATGGATGAGGCTCTGGTTCTTGTATCCCTTGATTTGAGCGACAGACCATATCTGGTATTTGATGCACAGTTATCACAGCCCATGGTAGGGCAAATGGATACTCAAATGGTGGAAGAATTCTTCAGGGCAGTTGCATTTAACGCAGGAATCACTCTCCATATCAAAGTTCTTCACGGTTCAAACTGCCACCACATAATAGAAGCAATGTTCAAGGCATTCGGCAGGGCTATCGACGATGCAACAAGATTGGACACCAGAATAGAAGGTGTCATGTCAACAAAAGGTACGTTGTAATTTAAAAAGTTAATATATACAGGAGGTAGTAAAAATGTTATTAAACAATACAGATTTCATCAAATTACCGTTATTCGTAAAAGGAAAGGTAAGAAACGTATATGATTTGGGAGATCAGCTCCTTATAGTAGTAACAGACAGAATTTCAGCCTTCGACGTGGTGTTTGATGAACTAATACCCAACAAGGGAACAGTTCTTAACAGTATATCTGCATTTTGGTTTGACTTTACAAAGGATGTTATCGGAAACCATGTAATAACAACCGATGTAAGCAAATATCCAAAAGAACTTTCAGCTTTCAAGGACGAATTGCAGGGCCGTTCGATGCTTGTAAAGAAAGTACAGATGCTTCCTGCTGAATGTATTGTAAGAGGATATCTGGAAGGATCAGGACTTAAAGAATATCAAAAAACAGGAACCGTGTGCGGTATAAAACTTCCTGCAGGATTAAAGCAGGCTGACAAGCTGCCTGAACCAATATTTACACCATCTACCAAGGAATCAGAAGGCCATGATATAAATGTGTCTTTTGAAGTTCTTTGCGAAAAGATAGGAACAGAAATGGCACAAAAGCTAAAAGATGCAAGCTTGAAGCTGTATGAAAAAGCAAGCAAACATGCTGAAAGCAAGGGACTTATATTAGCAGATACAAAATTTGAATTCGGAATGTTGGACGGAGAACTGGTTGTAGGTGACGAAATGTTCACACCTGATTCCTCAAGATTCTGGGCAATGGATGAATACCAACCGGGAAGAGCACAGAAGAGCTTTGACAAGCAATATTTAAGGGAATATCTGGAAAGTATTACATGGGACAAACAACCTCCTGCACCTGAGCTTCCACAAGAAGTAATCAGAAAGACAGAGGAGAAATATATGGAAGCATACGAAAGAATTACAGGCAAAAAATTTCAGGGAGATAATGTATGATAGCCATTATAGACTATGGTGTAGGCAATCTTGCCAGTGTTAACAAGGCATTCAGCTTTATAGGGTATGAGTCAAAAATAACTTCAGATCATGAAGAAATACTTGCAGCTGACAAGGTTGTTCTGCCCGGAGTCGGTGCATTTGCTGATGCTATGGGTAGCCTTGATAAGACTGGAATGATATCAGTCATAAAGCAGGTTGCACAAAAGGGGACACCCTTGTTAGGCATATGCCTTGGAATGCAGCTGCTTTTTGATTACAGCACTGAAGGCGGGGAAAAAGTGGGAGGCTTGGGCTTGTTAAAAGGTTCAGTAACACAATTTCCCCTGGACATGGGATTAAAAGTTCCACATATGGGATGGAACAGTCTTGATATAAGACAGGAAAACGGCATATTCAGTGGCGTCAGGCAAAATAGTTATGTTTATTTTGTTCACTCTTATTATTTAACTGCTGAAAATAAGTCTGATGTTGCGGCTGTCTGCGAATATGGAATCAGGTTTGATGCAGCAGTTTGCAAGGGAAACATAATGGGAACACAGTTCCACCCTGAAAAGAGCGGAGATGTAGGCCTTGATATACTAAAGAATTTTGCTGAGATTAGCATATAGGAGGCTAGGTAATGATTATTTATCCCGCAATTGATATAATAGGTGGAAAGTGCGTAAGGCTGCAGCAGGGCAGCTACAGTGATGTAACTGTTTTCGGGGACAGCCCGGTGGATATGGCAAAGAAATGGGAGAGCCTCGGAGCAGGATACTTGCACGTAGTTGATTTGGATGGTGCAAGATCAGGAAAATCGGAAAATTCCGAAATAATAAAGCAGATAGCAAAAACTTTGAAAATTCCTGTTCAGATAGGCGGGGGAATAAGAAATCTTGAAACTATTGAGAACTATCTGTCAGGGGGCCTGAGCAGAGTTATACTTGGTACATCGGCAGTTAACAACCGTGAAATGCTGGTATCTGCCTTAAAAGAATATAAAGGAAAAATTGCTGTAGGAATAGATGCAAAGGATGGGAAGGTCGCCATCCACGGCTGGGAGAAAACAAGTGATTTTACAGCCATTGAGTTTGCCAGGGAGGTTGAATCCCTTGGTACAAAAACAATTATATACACTGACATTTCAAGAGATGGCATGCTGAAAGGCCCGAATCTTCAGGATATGAAGGAAATGGCTGATAGTGTTTCAATGGACGTAATAGCGTCCGGAGGAGTAAGCAGACTTACAGACATAGTTGACTTAAAGCAGACTGGAGTTAGCGGTGTAATTGTAGGGAAAGCACTTTATACAGGAAACGTTGATTTAAAAGAAGCTATTTTAGCAGTATAAGTGAGAGAAGTTGCAGAATGAACAATTAATTGACGGAAAGGGAGCAAATTATGCTGACCAAAAGAATAATTCCCTGTCTTGATGTACATGCGGGGAGAGTTGTTAAAGGGGTACAGTTTGTAAATATTATAGATGCCGGTGATCCGGTGGAAGCAGCTGCATTTTATGACAAGGCCGGAGCTGATGAGCTTACTTTTCTTGATATTACTGCTTCTTCAGATGCAAGATCCATAATGCTTGATGTTGTCAGCAGAGTTGCCGAGCAGGTGTTTATTCCGTTCACGGTAGGCGGAGGAATCAGAACAGCAGAGGATTTCCGCCAGATATTGAAAGCCGGAGCCGATAAAGTGGGTGTAAATTCTGCTGCACTGAAAAGACCTGAGCTGATATCAGAAGCAGCGTGGAAATTCGGAAGCCAGTGTGTAGTATTAGCAATAGACGCCAAAAAGCGTGCTGATGGTTCGGGGTGGGATACATACCTCAACGGCGGGAGAGTAAACACAGGTAAAGATGCTGTTGAATGGGCTATTGAAGCAGAGAAACTTGGAGCCGGTGAAATACTGTTAACAAGCATGGACAAGGACGGAACAAAAGACGGATATGACATAGAGTTAACAAGAACAATATCCGAAAATGTTAAAATTCCGGTTATAGCATCCGGCGGAGCAGGGAAAATGGAGCACTTCAAGGATGCTCTCTTGGATGGAAAAGCAGATGCGGTATTGGCAGCTTCGCTATTTCATTTCAGAGAGATGGAAATCCGTGATTTAAAAGGTTACTTAAAATATAATGGTATTGAAACCAGACTATAAAAAATAAAAGCAGTTAAAAGCTGTTATAATTAAAAAAATTTTGTTATTATAAATAAATGAGTGTATGGAGGCGTTAAATAATGAATAACTTAAAAAGTTCGGTTAAATTTGATGAGAAAGGTCTTGTTCCGGTAGTTACTCAGGACACTAAAACAAAAGAGGTTCTAATGGTAGCCTATATGAACGAGGAAGCCTTTGACAAGACAATAGAAACGGGAAAGGTTCATTATTACAGCCGCAGCCGCAGCAAGCTTTGGCTCAAAGGTGAGACATCAGGCCATTTTCAACTTGTTAAGTCAATAAAGCTGGACTGTGACGGAGACACAATTTTAGTAGAGGCTGAACAGATAGATTCTGCTTGCCACACAGGGAACAAGACATGCTTTTTCAGAACAATGGTTGACGGAGAATGGAAAGAAAATGAGGAAGAAAAGCCAACTGCCGCAATTCTTCATGAAGTTTACAACGTAATAGTAGACAGGAATGTTAATCCTAAAGAAGGTTCATATACTAATTACCTGTTCACAAAAGGCTTGGACAAGATATTAAAAAAAGTAGGAGAAGAGGCTGCCGAGGTTATCATTGCGGCAAAGAACAAATCTAAAGAAGAAATAAGATACGAAGTATCGGATTTAATGTACCATTTGATGGTATTACTTGTAGAAAGAGGCCTCACTCTTGAAGACATATACGGAGAATTAAAAGGAAGAAGATAAGTGAAAAATAATTTATTAAGCATCGATGAATATCGGAATAATCCGGAGTTCTATTTCTATAAGGGACTGCGTTGTGCCAACAAAAGGAATTTAAGTGAAGCATATAAACATCTGGTAAAGGCTTCTGAGCTAAGTCCTGAGAATATGGAGTATAAATTTAACATAGCATGCTTCCTTTCTGAAATGCAAAGGCCCAGAGAGGCAAACAGGATATTCATGGATATACTTTTACACTATGACCCTACAATGTATGATTGCTATTTCGGTATGGGCTGCAACAGCTTTGAACTTGGTGATATGAAAAAAGCAGCCGAATACTTTGAAAAGTATATCTATTTTGACAGTGATGGTGAATTCAGCGAAGAAGTTTCAGAAATGATAGTTTATTTGAAACTGTATAATGACATTACCGGAGACAACAGATTTTTAAGGTTGTCTCAAACTAACTTAAAAAAGGCTCACAAAAGCCTTTTAAATAACAAAACTGATCAGGCGGTAAGTGAACTATATAAAGCAATAGCATTTAACCCTATGAACACGGATGCACGTAATCTGCTGATACTGATAATGCTGGAACAGCAGAACTATAAACGTGCATCAAATTTTATCGCCACAGTTACAAATATATATAGTGAAGACATTTGGGCTAATAGTCTTAAAATATATAACTTATACCACACCCGGAAATTTTCCCGGGTGGAAAAATTATTAAAGATCCTTCCATTTAGAAGTGTATACAACAGGAAGGACCTTTTATGTATTGCAACTACTTTAATAATATTTAATAAAGTAGATGAATTGATTAACCTGTTGGAAACATATATTGTTGAGTACAGTGATTTATTTATATACTCTCTACTGCTTATAGGCTATATAGCAACAAATAATTATGGTAAGGCAAACCCCATTATTAAAAATCTGCAATCAATTAAAACATTGGATATAGACTTTTCGGATTGGATCAAAAAGGTAAGTGAATTTATAAAGAAAAATACCTCAGAAGTATCTGTTTTAGAAGAATATGAGGAAATATTCAGAATAATTGGAGAACCTGAAGATTATATGTATAGTCCGTCAAGGTACATAAAAATATTTCAAAACGCCACTAAGCCAAGGCAAAGAGCTGTCAGGAAAATTCCGGGAAAGTACAATTCTATAGTTAAATATGCTGTGCTTCATAAGGAAATAATGTATGCTCCTGAATACGAAAAGGAAATAATACAGATGTTGTACAACATAATAAACCATACAGGAGAGTTTTTGATAGAGAATGAAAAAGAAATAATTGCCCTTTCTGCTACAGTTGAATATATTTATTGCAAAGAGAATTTTATTAAGATGGATAAAGAAGAATTAATTCAAAAATATGGTATTACGTCCATTTTGTTCAATAATGCCCTTAAAAAAATAAGAAATAAGGAATAAATCTGATATTGCTAAAAAAATAAAGTAAATGGAAGAAATAGTTAGCAATATAACCAAGATTGAACTGAATGGCAAAATATTGCTTAATTTATCATTATAAAGCGTTTGATAATATTTTATTCAATATATAATATTATAACTATGATTAGCACTCGATGTGAGTGAGTGCTAACAGTTTACAAGCATTAAATATTCAAGGAGGTAAAACAATGAAGATAAAACCATTAGGCGATAGAGTAGTTATTAAAATGCTTGAGAGCGAAGAGACTACTAAAAGTGGAATCGTATTACCGGGAAGTGCAAAGGAAAAGCCACAAGTAGCAGAGGTAGTTTCAGTAGGACCTGGAACAGTTGTAGACGGAAAAGAAGTTAAAATGGAAGTTAAAGTTGGAGACAGAGTACTTACCAGCAAATATTCCGGAACAGAAGTAAAATTTGACGGTCAGGAATATACAATATTGAAGCAGAGCGATA
>JAEZIU010000317.1 GCA_023436485.1 Bacillota bacterium
ACCTTGTATTGTGCAGTAGAAAATTTATTTTTATAAGTTACTTCAGATTTCCAATCCTGAAAGTGGTTGTTAACAAGTTCTATAAGCTTTTCTTCATCGAAATTACCTGCAACAGATATTACAGTATTATAAGGTGTATAAAATTCACTCATGTACTTTATTATCATATCTTTGTCAAACTTATTGATACACATTTCTGTACCAAGTATTGGATATCCCAGTGGATTCCCATCCCAAACCATTTCCGAAAAAATATCATGTACTAGTTCCTCCGGGGTATCCTCGTACATACCTATTTCTTCAATTACAACACGCTTCTCTACGTTTATATCATCACTGTCAAATGAAGAATTGAATAGCATGTCGGACAACACATCCATGGCAATATCAAGATGGGTATCCAGTGTTTTTGTATAATAACATGTACATTCTTTACCGGTAAACGCATTTATCTGTCCTCCGATAGCGTCTATACATTCAGCAATATCCTTTGCCGTCCTTTTAGCAGTACCTTTGAAAAGCATATGCTCAATAAAATGGGATATACCGTTATTCACTGAAGTCTCATTCCTGGAACCGGTACCAACCCAGATACCTACTGAAACTGACCTAACATATGGTATTTTTTCATATACAAGTCTCAACCCGTTACTTAATTGTACTTTTTTGAACATCTAGTCCTCCGATGTGTAATCTATAAAGCAAAAAATTTTTTAATACATAATTGGGCGTAAACAAAATGTCTACGCCCAGAAGATCATACAACTACAGGTTATTTCTCTTCAGTAGTATTTTCATCAGTCATGGCATCTTTTCTTGACAAATTGATTCTTCCCTGCTTATCTATCTCAGTAACTTTTACAAGGATTTCATCACCGATATTAACAACATCTTCAACTTTTTCAACTCTCTTTTTATCAAGCTTTGAAATGTGAACCAAGCCGTCTTTGCCCGGTAAAATTTCAACAAAAGCACCGAAAGTCGTTATTCTTACAACTTTACCAAGGTATACTTCACCCGGTTCGATATCCTTTGCAATTCCCTGGATTATTCTAAGTGCCTTCTGTGCAGCTGCATTATCAGGTGTTAATATATAAACTCTTCCGTCTTCTTCAATATCTATTTTTACACCTGTTTCTGCGATTATTTTGTTTATCATCTTTCCGCCTGGTCCAATGACATCACGGATTTTTTCAGGATCAATATTGGTAGTAATTATTTTCGGTGCATATTCCGAAAGCTCTTGCCTTGGTTGGGGTATAGCCTTCAAAATTACATCGTTTATAATCTGCAAACGACCTTTTTTAGTTAATTCAAACGCCTGACGTATAATTTCATAGTTAAGACCGTCAACCTTTATATCCATCTGGATAGCAGTAATACCTTCTGTAGTTCCTGCAACCTTGAAGTCCATGTCTCCAAAGAAATCTTCTATGCCCTGGATATCCATAAAGGTAACAAAGTTGTCCGGGTTCTCTTCATCTATAACCAATCCTGCTGAAATACCTGCTACAGGTGCCTTGATAGGAACTCCTGCATCCATGAGTGCAAGAGTACTTCCGCACACGCTTCCCTGTGATGTTGAACCGTTTGACATCAATACTTCTGATACAAGTCTGAATGCATACGGGAATTCAATTTCTGATGGAATTACAGGAACAAGTGATCTTTCAGCCAAAGCACCGTGTCCTATTTCTCTTCTTCCCGGACCTCTTGAAGTTTTTGCTTCACCGACGCTGTAACCCGGGAAGTTGTAGTGGTGCATGTATCTCTTGGTTTCTTCAGTATCAATACCGTCCATCTTCTGAACATCACCCATTGCACCAAGAGTTATCGTAGTGAGGACCTGAGTTTGTCCTCTTTGGAAGAGTCCTGAACCATGAGTTCTTGGAAGGATTCCTACTTCTGCTGAAAGAGCCCTTATCTCGTCCAGATTTCTGCCGTCAACACGCTTACCTTCCTTTAATATATATTCACGTACTACTTTCTTTTCAAGCTTATATATAGCCTCATTTATCTTGCTTTCCATTTCAGGGAATTGTTCAGCCAAGGCTGCTTTAGCTTCTTCTGTCAATTCTGAAACCTTGGCATCTCTGTCCTGCTTATCCGTTGCCAGAACTGCAATACGCATCTTATCATATGCAAATCCTTTCACAGCTGCAAACAGGTCTGCAGGAACATCTGCTGACTCATAAGTAAACTTGGGTTTACCAATCTCTTTTACTATTCCATTTATAAAGTCGCAAATCTTTTTTATCTCTTCGTGACCCTTTTTAATGGCATCCAGCATAACATCGTCAGGAACTATATCAGCTCCTGCCTCAATCATTGTTATCTTTTCCTTTGTTCCGGCAAGTGTAACGTACATCTTACTTTTTGCACGCTGCTCTTCATTTGGGTTTATAATTACTTCACCATCTACCAAGCCGAGAATAACTCCGCCGATAGGTCCCTTAAACGGAATATCTGAAATACTTATTGCAACGGAAGCGCCTATCATTGCAGCTATTTCAGGTGAATTATCCTGTTCCACTGACATTACTGTATTTACAACAGCTACATCATTCCTCAAATCCTTTGGGAAAAGAGGTCTGATTGGTCTGTCTATAACTCTTGAAGTCAATATTGCTTTTTCAGAAGGCTTTCCTTCTCTCTTGATAAATCCGCCTGGAATCTTTCCTACTGCGTATAATCTTTCTTCATAATCAACGCTAAGTGGGAAGAAATCAATTCCGTCTCTTGGTGAAGCCGAGGCGGTTGCAGAAGACATTATTACAGTATCTCCGTATCTGATTAATGCTGATCCATTGGCTAATTGAGCTAGCTTTCCTGTTTCAACTGTTAGTGTTCTGCCTGCAAGTTCCATGCTAAATGTTTTTAACATATAAGTCCTCCTAAGTTTTTTAATAGTTTACATATGCTATTTTAAAACTATAGACTGTAGCATGTAGATTCTACGCCAAAGTGATTTTTGACGCACAATCTACCTTCTACCGTCTATAGCCATATGTCCTTTATTAGTATTATTTCATATTTTTCATAACTTATTGCCTATATTTTATGCTTAAATATTTCCACAACAAATATGTACAATGAATGCATATAAAAGCAGGCAGGCGGTTAGCCTGCCTGCTCTCATATGATTATTTTCTTAGACCAAGTTTTTCAATAATTGCGCGGTATCTTTCGATATCATTCTTTTTAAGATAGTTTAACAAGCTTCTTCTTGCACCAACCATTTTAAGAAGTCCTCTTCCTGAATGGTAATCCTTCTTATGAATCTTTAAGTGACCATTGAGGTGGTTGATTCTCTCAGTTAGAATAGCAACCTGAACTTCCGGTGAACCAGTATCACCTTCACGAAGCTGATACTTCGCAATTATTTCCTGCTTTAAATCTTTAACCATTTTTAATACCTCCAAAATTTTGTTAAATCGCCATAAACCAAGTAATTGGATGGAGTAACCCAAAAACGTAGTTAATGGTTAGAAATTTCATACCTATGTATTTTAGCACAATTTATAATTATTTACAACGATTAATTTGTACGTATAATAACGGTAGTTACGTTATATAATCACATTATTTAAACTTGTTCTACTTTCTAAATTATGGTAATATATCTATTGATTTAGTGAGTACACTAACTATTATTACCAAGAGGTATTTATGAAGGTTTTCTTAGAAGTAATAAAACTAAATTTCAAGGTCTCTTTCCAATATAAATGGACCTTTGCAATGACTCTATTAGTACAGCCCATATTACTTTTTATAAATATTGCACTCTTTAAAAGTATATATACTTATAATGATACAGCAAGTATAAAGGGCTATGGCTATGAGCAGATGGTTTGGTATTATACCGCATATTATGTAGTTCTGAGTTTAGTATGGAATAATATTACAAATCAAATATCAAGAAGCATTATTTCAGGAGAACTGGCCACAGATTTGCTGAGACCTATTACGGTTTTCCGTTTTATGCTTGCAAGTGCCATTTCTTCCAGACTTGTGGCAATGCTGGCTGATTTTATTCCCGGTTTGATAATCTACAGTCTGATTCTGTTCCCTACATTTTTGACATTAAAATCCTTTCTTTCCTTTCTTATAGTAACTGTACTAGCATTTCTTCTTAACTATTTGTTTTCATTTCTACTTGGAATGTCGGCAATGATTATTAAGAACAATATGTCATTAAGTATTATAAGAGAGGTTTTACAGGCTATAGTAGGTGGAGGAGTTATTCCCCTAGAGTTTATGCCTGCTTGGCTTAATAGGATTTTTGATTTTTTACCATTCAAATACATAATTTACTGGCCAATTCAATTCTTTCTTAACCGTGTTGAGGGCGACAAACTTGGTTCAATGATTAGGATCGGGAGCATACAGATTTTATGGATTATTGCATTTTATGTGGTAATTAAAATTTTATGGAAGCACCTCATAAAGAAATTCTGTGCAGCGGGAGGTTAATATGCTTAAATTGCTGAAATTATTCAAACTATTCATATGGAATTGTAAAATGGATATATCTCGCAGTATGGAGTATAGATTCGATTTTATTATTGGTACTGTAATAGGCTTGGCTTTTTCCAGTGTAGGGCCAATTCTTCAATATTTGATATTTACCCAGACAAAAGGCTTTCCCGGCTGGAACCTGGAACAGATTATTTTATTCCAGGGCATATTGTTGTTTATATCAGGTATAAAGGGAATGAGTTTTGGTAATTTACCTTTTTTTGTAATAGGTATTATAAGAAAGGGCGATTTTGACAGACTGTTACTTAAACCTTATTCTCCTATAGGTATAATCCTGGCCAGCGGCTTCAGTCTTAACAATATAGGTCCTCTTATCTCGGGTGCACTTATAATGGCTTACTCCATAGTTAAAATGAATCTGTGCATCGGTTTTGTTCAGATTGTCATTTTTCTTCTGGCAATAGTTTTCGGTCTTATTCTGTATATGGGCTATGAGGTTCTGTACAGCAGCATAGCTATAAAGCTCGTACAAATCGGAAGGCTTGATGAATTGATGAATAGTCTGTTAAGATTTGGGGAATTCCCAGTAAATATTTTTTCCAAGACCCTGCAGTCGGCCTTGATTACAGTAATACCATTTGCTGTATGGGTTAACATTCCTGCAAACGCATTATTGAACAGGCTTGATTACACCGTCCCCATAACTTTTGTTTTCTGTACTCTGTTCTTCTATGTAAGTCTGAAAATTTGGAACCAATTTCTAAAAAAATATACCAGTGCAGGAGGTTAAGCACATGAGTGAATATATAATAGATGTTGAAGGCTTAAAAAAGGATTTCAAGGTACATAAAAGAGATAAATCAGGTCTTATGTCTTCCCTCAAGTCATTGTTTAGCAGGGATTACAAGCTTGTCAAGGCAGTGGATAATCTGGATTTGAAGATTCCCCAGGGGGAAATTCGTGGACTTATCGGTCCAAATGGTGCAGGGAAATCAACTACTATAAAAATTCTTTCCGGTATCCTATACCCTACCGAAGGAAATGTTAATGTCATGGGTTATACTCCCTGGACACAAAGAGAAGATTATGTAAAAAAGATAGGTGTTGTTTTCGGTCAAAAGTCTCAGCTCGTGTGGGATTTGCCTGCAATTGATACTTTCGCCCTGAATAAGCAGATGTACAGTATTCCCCATAAAACATTTGAAAATAATATTAATTATTTCAAAGAATTGCTAAATATAGGTGATGTTATTACAAAACCTGTCAGACAGCTGTCATTAGGAGAAAGGATGAAGTGCGAGTTCGTATGTGCACTTTTGCACGAACCTCCTCTTGTGTATCTTGACGAGCCTACAATAGGGTTGGATATAATTTCAAAGGAGGCTATAAGATCCTTTATTAAAATGGTCAACAAGGAAAAAGGAACTACCTTTATTGTTACAACTCACGACTTGAGTGACATCGAAGACCTTTGTGAAAATGTCAGTATCATAAATAACGGTACAATAGTTTTCAATAATAGCATTGAAAAATTGAAAACATATTTTTCTGATAAAAAGATTATTGAGATTAAATTTTCTCGTCTGATTGAACAGTCACTTCTCGAAGATTTTAAAGTAACCTCTAGCGGACCGTATTTTGCAAATATTGAAATTGAAACCGTAAATACTAATCTGCAGGACGAAATATCAAAAATTTTCAAACAGCTGCCTGTTCAAGATATAAATATAAATAATATAAATATTGAAGAAGTTATAAAGCACATATACCTTAGCTAACTTCGGCACAAAAAATTCGGGTCTACTCCGATTTTTTTGTGCATGTTTTCTCACTGAGACATATCAAAATTAAACATCTATTTCCTATAAATAAATAATTTTTTAGAATTTATGGATTATATTTACTTATTCTTATATACTTAATATGTTCTATATTTTATCGCAAGGAGATGGTTTATATTAATAATAATTCTGCTCTTTTAAAAAAAATTGCCGATAATGTTGAAAATGTAATTGTAGGAAAAAGAAATGCTGTTGAATTAGCAATAATCGCACTTATTTGTAATGGACACGTTCTTTTAGAGGATGTCCCCGGCGTAGGTAAAACGAGCCTTGTTTCAGCTCTGGCCAAATCCATTTCGGCATCCTTTAAGAGAATTCAGTTTACCCCTGATGTTCTTCCCTCCGATATAACCGGTTTTTCAATATTCAATCAAAAGACAGGAGAATTTGAATTCAGACCCGGAACAGCTATGTGTCAAATTCTTCTTGCCGATGAAATTAACAGAACCTCTCCCAAAACCCAGTCCAGCTTGCTGGAGATAATGGAAGAGAACCAAGTCACTGTTGACGGCACTACATATAAACTTCCAAAACCGTTTATGGTTCTGGCGACCCAAAACCCCATAGAGTATATAGGTACATACCCTCTTCCTGAAGCACAGATGGACAGGTTCTTCATAAAAGTATCCCTTGGATACCCTCAGCAAGGTGAGGAAGTTTACATATTATCAAGATTTCTGGAAGATAATCCATTGGAAACTCTGGAGGCAGTTGCGTCAAGTGACGATATTTTGCTTATTCAAAAAGATGTAAAACAGGTTTATATAGATAAAACCTTAAAAAACTATGTCGTTGATATTGTAAATATGACCAGAAAAAACCAGTATATTGCCCTTGGTGCCAGTCCAAGAGGTTCAATTGCAGTATGCCGAGCAGCACAGGCATGGGCATATTTCAATGGCAGGGATTATGTTGTCCCCGAAGATATAAAAAAGATGCTTTTGCCTACGCTTTCACACAGACTTGTATTAAAACAGGAAGCAAAACTTAAAAAAATGTCTTCCTCAGACATACTAACTTCAATAATTGACAAGGTATACATACCTATGGTAGATAACTATGAGAAAAAGTAGAATTACCTTTATATTTTTATTTGTATTATCAATAATATTTTTATATAATTTCGGTGGTTTTGTATCCTTCTTCTTTTTTAACACCCTTGTTGCCTTATTGATAGTATCTCTTGCATACACCATATTTGTATTTGTAAGAATCAAATTTATACAAGAAATAGATAAGAGGGTTATTGTCAAAGGAGAGAATGTAAGACTTGTTGTAAAGATTTCAAACGAGGATATTTTAGTATATCCTTATGTTTTTGCAACCTTTTTTAGTTCGCATTCCTCGTTTATAGGCAGAAATTCTTCACAAAGTTTGTCCATCAGCCCCAAGTCCGGTAAGGAATTTATCTTCGATATGGAATGCAAATTCAGAGGTGAATATGATGTGGGGCTGAGTGAAATCTATATTGAAGATTTTTTAGGCTTAATAAAACTAAAGTATAAAATACCTGAACCGAAAAAAATTATTGTCTACCCTAAAATTGAGCATCTTCCAAATTTCAGTATACTGTCTTCGGGAAGTACCGATTCTCAAAGTGCTGAAAATGGCTTACAGTATAATATGAATAATATCAAAGATATACGTGAGTACATTGACGGAGACAGTTTCAGAAAAATACACTGGAAGCTTACAGCCAGAAATGACAGACTAATGATAAAAAACTATGAGGGTACTACAGAAGCAAACGTTAATATTCTTCTTGACCTAAGAAAAAATGTTTATAGTGACGATGAAAACATAATTATAGAAGATAAGCTAATTGAGGCTGCTATTGCGGTACTGTATTTTTATTTATCCAAGGGAGTTTCTGTTAATTATGTATACTTCAATGAGAAACTTGATGTGTTTAAGGCCTCCAACATGATGGAGTTTGAACAAATATACAAAACGTTATCATGTGTAAATTTTGATCAGCAGGTACCGATGGCCGACATTCTGAGGCTTCATTCGGAATCCTGTTCAAATTCATCGGATATGATTGTTTTTACCAGTATACTGGATATAGATTTGTATAATGAAATGTACAAAGCACAAATGGCCAACCACACGGTTACTCTTATTTATGTATCACCGGACATTTCAGGAAATGTTAGACCCGGTATCATAGAAGATATAATGGAAAACCTCCCCGAAATCGGTATTAAAGCATATTCCATACATCCAGATGATGATATAAAAATCTTACTTGGAGGTTCGGACTGATGGTACGTGAAAATAAATACGGCGTATTTGTTAACTTAATATTAGTAATACTTTTATCCTTATCTGTATGTCAGACCTTGTACACATCTCTTTTTATGACGTATAGATGGAACATAAACATATTTCTCTACGTAGTACCTCTAACCTTTGTTTTTTATCTGGCACTTAAAAATAAAGTTACCTGTATTGTATCAGGTATTATATTGTTTCTACTCGCAGGTATTGCTTTTATTCTGATATATACTTCAAATAACTTTAATTCCTACTCTATTTGGCTGATTGATACAATGCAGGGATACCTTAGCGAACCAAACATGCAATATCAAGCTATAACGTTATTTTTTATGACCTTTATTGTTACGCTAATTATATATATCTTCGCCATAAAGCTGTATAATATCTACTTAGTTAGCTTTATAACCTTTAGTTTGTTCTTTGGCCAAGCGTATGCCAATATTTTCGTAAGTAAACCGGCTTTTGTTCTTTTCCTTTTTTCGTTTCTGCTCTATTACTTTTTTTGCATATTGAAAAGAAGAACCGAAGTCCAATCTTACGATCCCGGTAACAGACTCAAGTATCTGCTGTACATAATCCCTGTATGTATAACCATATTAATTGTAAGTTCTAACTTTCCAATCGGTAATAAAAGAATATCCTGGTCCTGGCTTGACCACAAGTTGGATAATGCTATTGAAAGCTTTTCCGAAAAAAATACCTCCACATTTGATTTCTTTTCTTTAGGTGCTACAGGTTTCGGAAGCAATGATATTCTGGGGGGTAATATTAGTCCTGACAAAACTCATGTTATGGATGTAAAATCCGAGTACTATAATCTTTACTTGAAAGCATCTTCAAAGGCATATTATAACGGTCACGGATGGTATGACAATGATCCTGTTTATAATCCTGTCTATAATCCTGAAAATATTTATGGTAACTCGGTACCAGCTTTAAATAATATAAATATGGATGCTAATCAGTTTGAAGCAGGAACCATGATAAGCAGTTCAACCGCTAAAAATGATTTGTATAAAAGTTCAAAAATCGAGGTTAAATTTAAAAATATAAAGACAAAATCACTATTCATACCTGCCAAGACCTTTCAGATTACGCCTAAAAAACAACTGGGATTATTTATAGATAATTCCGGCATGATTTCTGCTGAAAAAGCCCAAAGCAGCAATTTTGAATATATTATCAATTATGATTATATGTTTCTTAATAGTGACAAATTCAAAAACAGTATCAGAAAGAGTTACAAAGGGTATTTGATGGATAATCTATCCGTTTATGAAAAAAGTCAATACAAGCTTTTATTTAATATTGACATTGACAACTTATCGGACGAAAACAAAAATGTCATTGCTAACGTAAACTTATTCAATAACCTTCAGGATCAATTACTTGACATTTATACAAAATATGCTTCATTACCTAGCACAGTAACTAAAAGAGTTCGGGATCTTGCCGAGAATATAACCATGAGTAAAGACAATAACTATGATAAGGCAAAGGCTATAGAAACTTATCTTGCTACAAACTATCCGTATACGTTGATGCCGGGAAAACCTCCTCTTAAAAAGGATTTTGTTGATTATTTCCTATTTGAGGGCAAGAAAGGCTACTGCACTTATTATGCGACTGCTATGACTGTATTACTAAGATGCGTAGGTATACCTGCTCGTTATGTTGAAGGCTATATTTTGCCTCCGGACAACAGAAACGGTGTTTTTAAGGTTACAAATCAGCAGGCTCACGCATGGGTTGAAGCATACTTCGAGGGTTTCGGATGGATTCCCTTCGAACCTACCTCTCCTTTTGTTGCAGCAATGTATCAGGATAACCACATTAGGCCTGTTATCGCCAGTAATATGACTGGCCAATATTATGATGAATACCGGAGAATGATGGAAAAATATCAAAGAGAGGGTAAATATCATTCTTTAGATCTTTCAGATAATTTGTCCGTGGGGGGCAACAAGGATAGCGATACCTCCCGTGTAGCTTTTATTATAGCTATTTCATTTATTTCTCTAATTCTTCTGGCATTATTGTCTATTGTTTTATTTAACAGGATAAGATTTTACTATCTGTTAGGAAAGATAAGAAAACAAAAGCCAAATGATGCTGTTTTGACTGGCTACAAATATATTATTAAGCTGTTTAGAATACAGAATGTGGCCATCTCACCAGGAGAAACCCCGTCTCAATTCGGAACAAGGGTTGAAAAGCTTATGGACTTTAAAGGATACAGCTTTAACAAATACGATTTTAATATAATAACTGAGTATTATGTCAGGGCTAGATACAGTAGGGACTCCCTTCCTGACAAATCAAAACAGGATGTAATTGATTTTATTGAAACTCTTTTGAAGTTTACTTCCGAAAAAGTAAGTAGAATCAAATTTAGTTTCTACAAATATTTCTTAGGTAAAGTATAGTTACAAAAAGGCTGAAATCATAGATTTTCAGCCTTTTTTTCTTTCTTGACAAAAGATAGTTTTGTTTCTGAAATTATAACTGCCATAAATATAAGCAGAAATCCCCATGCCAGCCTCACTGTTAACTGTTCACCATAAAAAATAATGGAAAACATAATACCGAATACTGATTCAAGACTCAAGATGATTGCGGCAGCAGAAGGATGGGTATACTTTTGTCCAATATTCTGGAACAGCAATGCTGCTGCTGTTGCAAAAACTGCAAGATATAAAAGCCCGGTAACATTTTGTATACTTACTTCTGTTGGAAAATGCTCAGTTGTAAGACCTGTTATCCATGAAAATACTCCGGCGTACCCGAACTGAATAATGGTGAGGATTATTGGGTCCTTCCCTCTCCCCAGTTTTGCAACAGCTACAAGGTGAGCTGCATATATAAAACCGCCAAGTAATGTAAAAGCGTCGCCAATTCCTATAGTAAAGCTTCCTGTAATAGAAACCAGCCCAATCCCCGTAAGGCAGATAACTGCTGCTGAGTAATTGTAGATGTCAGGCTTTGACTTATTAACAAGCCAGAATAAGAACGGCACAATTACACAATATATTGCAGTCAGAAACGCATTTTTCCCGGGTGTAGTATTTGTTATACCAATGGTTTGAGTACTATAACCCAAAAATAAAAAAACACCAATGACTCCACCCTTCCATAGGTATTCAAAATTTATATTTTTGAGCCTCCTGTAAAATACCGCACTCAGAAGAATACATGCTATGGTAAAACGGAATCCCAATAGAATATGGGGAGGAAAAACGTCAACAGTATCCTTCATTATAAAAAATGAACTACCCCATATAAAAGCAGCACAAAAAAGTGCCAGTTTAGGCATAAATGATTTCATATGTAAGCTTCGTATTTTTAATCAATCCTTTCAGACAATATCTTATGTAATGAATTTTATTTTAAATATATTATGTATACTAAAGGCACTCTCCTATTCTATCATTGTGATAATAAAAATAGAAGATATTTATATAAAGAGATTTGTTTTAATCTTCATTGTCATCAGGGTCAGTATCAAATCCCTTGCTGTCAAGATACATTAATCCTAGAATGTATGCTATCAATGCTATGTATCCCCCTATTATGCCTAGCAAAATAATAGCTGGTGCTGAATTTGTTTTAACAATACAAAATAACAGACCCAGAAATCCACCCAGAAAAGGCCATGACCACATATAAAATTTAAAGTCTCTAATGTTCATATTTATCCTCTTTCATTGACCATGTAATATTCCCATTATATTACACAATCCAAAAACATACAAAAAGGTTAATATAAAAATAGAGCTGCTGCAAATTAGCAACAACTCTATCTAGTAAATCTGTACTATTACATTTTCATCATAAATATTGATGGGTCAAGCATACCGAATATCATTGCAATGTGGGCTACTACAAGGAATATTCCCACAAAGATTGAGTGTAGTTTGAGTTTTCCAACTTCGTTTCTTTTTCTGCCTATAATGTTCATATCCAACAATGCCATTCCCAGCAGAGGAACTATACCCAAGAGATAAAAGCCTACTGCCACCACATCTCCAAAGCCTCTCCACTCCCCGTTTGCGGTCAGCGGAATTACTGCATTGAAAAGGAGGTATAAAAATACACCTGTGAAATAAAGTCCCGCAAAAATACTTGTTATCTTATTTAGCTTTCTAAGACCGCCTGATAAATTTCTCGTAAAGAGAATTGCAAGTTCTGTTACCGCTATGGTTTCAGCACATATAACCGGTATTGCCATAAAAAGTATAAGGTTCCATGGCTGGTTTGATGCCAGAAGTTCCATATAATGAGTCATCATGTTTTCCATTGTTTTACCTCCGTAAAAATTGTATTAATTACTTCATTGATATCATAATAAATTTATATGAAGGTTTTATGAAGAACAAAAATTTATATTAGGCAGCTTTACTATATACTCTTTCAATTCTGTTTCCCAACCGGCTAAGCAATTCGTTTGTGATTGTTCCTGCCATTGAAGCAACCGATTCGGCAGTTATTTCTTCATTTCCGTCCCGGCCGATAATTGTGGCTATATCTCCCTGTTGTACACCCGGTATATCCGAAACGTCAACAGTCAACTGATCCATACATATATTACCTACTATTGGAGCTTTTTTACCTTTTATCAACACATATCCCTTTTTGCATGACAGGCTTCTGGGTATACCGTCTGCATAACCTATGCAAAGCACAGCGATTTTGGTATTTCTTATAGCTGTAAAATTTCTGCCGTAGCCCACAGATTCACCCTGCTTTATTTCCTTTGTAAGAACAACTCTGGCTTTAAGAGATAAAACAGGTTTCAGATCAGCACGAACCTTTGTTGTCTCATTATCTTTGCTCAGTACTCCGTAAAGTGCTATGCCAACTCTTGCGTAATCGCAGTCCAACTCCGGGTAATTAAGTATTCCGTAACTGCTCTGAATGTGTATGTTACTGGGGTTCCGGTTATTGCTTTTGAGGTAGTCAAGTGTATCATAAAACTTCCTAATTTGTTCCTTTGTAAATGAAATATTTGAAGGCTCCATACTGTCGGCAGTTGACAGGTGAGTAAACGTACCGTTAACAATCAGATTTTTACAATTATAGGTTCTGTCTAAATTTGATAATGCATCATTGGTTTCGCCTAGTCTATGCATACCTGTATCAATTTTTATATGAACCTTTATTTTAAGACCTGTGCTGTCAAGTATTTCTGCATATTCGTAATCAACTACTGTCTGTGTTAAATCATATCTTACAAGCAGAGCTGCTTCATCCGGATGAGTATATCCAAGTATTAAAATATCTCCTTTAATTCTATTGTTGCGGAGTTCAATTCCTTCAGACAGAGTCGCAATTGCAAAATCAAATACTCCTGTTCTATTGAGAACCCTGGATATTTTAATATCTCCATGGCCATATGCATTTGATTTTACAACTGCCATTAGCCGGCATTCGTCCGGCAGAAGGTGTCTGAGTTGATTTACGTTATGTTTTAACTTATCCAAATCAATTTCCGCCCATGCCCTACATCTTTCAAGCTGAGTTTGCCTTCTCGACGGAAATAACCGATTGCGAAGATATACTGTAGTAACTGAAATACAAAGTGTCACAACAGTTACAGCGATAAAATGTATTAAACTGTTCCCAATGAGATAGGACTCCAGTCCGACAACCTTTGCAAAGCCCCGTACAAAAATAATGCAAAGCGGATGAAGTATATACACAATCATGGAAATATCTCTTAGAGTTTTTTGACTGGCACCCTTCATAGTTAGTAATATCCTGAACAGGAATATCATTGTAGGTACCAGCATAAAGTACATACTGTCATGTCGCTGTAAAGAGAAATGGTGCAATATCAAACCTTCTGTAATGAGAGCCGTCATAGATATGGCAAATCCAACGGTATTTTCTTTTGTGGAATAAGTCTTTTTTGACAATGCAATCATTGCACCCATAACTAAGAATATTGGAGCAAAAAACAAACCATTTCTTGTATATTCAAATAATGAGAATAAAACCCCATAAAAACTATTTGCCACGTTAAATTTTTCCGATATCCCGTAGTAGCTGTCACCAAATAAGCCAATAAAGTATAAAATAAAGCTTATTACAGCTACCGTTTTAAGATTAAGCCTTGTCAACAGGCTGTGTACAAGTATAAGACCCATAATACCGGCAGGAATGTACCAAAGATGATAGAAGGTACCATCAAATACAAGGTCTTTTACAAGAGCCGGAATAATTGGTTTATCTTTGAAATATCCTGAATAAATATTTACGGGTAAGTATATTAACACCGCAGCCCCGTATAGAATTCCGGTTTTAGCAAGGAATTTCAATACTATACTTCGTCCGTTCTCTCGGGATTCAATACATCCTGGTATAAGAAAATAGCCTGTACACATGAAAAAGAAAGGCACTGCTACTCTTGCAATGATTCTAGTCAATACAAAGTCAGCTTCTTGACTGACTGAAACCAACGGTGATGTATGAATAGCGATAATCATTATGGCAGCAACCATGCGGAATTTATCTATACCGGCATATTCTTCCCTTTTGTTAGTCATTGCACTGCCTCCAAACTGTGACTACAAAACCGTCAATGTTGTTTCCGGATACGCTATATGAAATATTCTCAGGCATGTAAACTGACTTTGCCTCTTCTCTGGCTTTTACATAAAACACTTCCGCTATGCGTTTATGATTTATTACTTGTAAATGTATGCCTTCATATGGAAACTGCTTTAGATATTCTACGTATTCCTCCAAAGTAAAGTTATTATCTGAAATAATTTGTGAATGAGGATTTCCAACATAGCGAAAATGCCATGGTTCGTGGGATATTCCGGTAATTGCTTCCTTTCCTTTTGGGTAACGTTCAATAAAACCGTATTGTGCTGCTTTTTCACGGAACTCCTGACAAACTCCTTCATATGGAAACGAAGGACAAATAAAATCAATATCAGCTTCGTTCTTTGCAACATCTATGGCAAGTCCCGTCTGGTGCTCACTCTGGTTTGGAAGTGCCACATATTTACTGGTAAATTCCTCACCATTTTCATTCATGGAATCATTGAAGATAGCTATCTGCTCGCTCAACGGCCTAAAACCGCTAACCGGAACTATTTCTTTTTCTCCGTTGCAGGCTTTAATCAGTTTTCTCAGCATAACTGCCGCTGTTTTATCAAGCAATATCTTAGTATTCTCCGGGCTAACACTTTCAAGATTATATATTGTTAAGGATTCTCGTTTATTGATTGGATACTTCCTGTTTACAAGAACAAGATTACCCATATGAATATTTGAATAGGCCAGTTTCAACCTGACCATGTTTGAAATCAGATTTGTACTCATTTTGCTATCGCCATCCTTATAAGTCTGTCAACTACGGAAGCAAAGGATAATCCCGCTCCCCGGAGCATGTTGGGATAACGGCTGTGGGCTGTAAAGCCGGGTATGGTATTTATTTCATTAAAAACTATTTCTTTATTTGGAGTCAGAAACATGTCAACTCTTGCAAATCCGCTGCAGCATAAAGAATTGTATAAAATCCTTGCAGTATTTTTAATTCTCTCTGAGGTATCGTTGTCAATTCTGGCAGGCATATGAATTTTGGAAGTGTTTAGCGTATATTTTTCATTGTAATCAAAAAACCCGGTCTGGAGTTCAATCTCATCGACTTCACCAATTATAAGATCATCGTTTCCAAGAATGGCACAACCAACCTCGAAACCTTCTATATTCTCTTCAACAACTATTTTATTGTCATATTCAAAAGCATTTACAATGGCCTTTTCAAGCTCAGGCCTGCTATTAGCACGCGTTATCCCAAAAGAAGATCCTGCTCTTGCCGGTTTTACAAAAACAGGGTATCTGAGAGTTTCTGCAAGAATTATAATATCTTTAAGAAACATAGTTTTATCTGCTATTACTGACATTGGAACACGTACTCCTGCCGACTGTGCAATACGGTGAGCAATATCCTTGTCCATGCACATCGCTGAACTTAAGATTCCGCAACCCACAAATGGTATTCCGGCAAGTTTCAGCATGCCCTGAACAGTGCCGTCTTCACCGTTTCTTCCATGAAGCACCGGAAAGGCAGCATCAACATGAGTAATATTGTTTGAACCTTGGGAAAATTCATAGAAACCGTGTGTGCTGCGGCTTTGGGAAAAAGCAACAGGGAGACATTCCTTTTCCAAAAACCACGTATTATTCCTGATTTTGTCAACATCCCCAAAGTATCTTAGCCATTCGCCCTCTTTTGTAATACCTATCAAAATTGTATTATACAAATCATTGTTCACATGTTCTATAACTGATGAAGCAGAATTAAGTGAAACTTCGTATTCCGGCGAGCAGCCACCGAAAATAATTGCAATGTTTTTTCTATCCATTTTTATTCTCCTTGAGTTATTATTAAAATTATATTAAGAAGTCACAAATTTACTATGTTTTAATTTTAATAATTTCCCGTCTGCTCTTTATTAACTTAGTCTTATTGAATTCTTAAGATTTCCTTATGAATTTATTTAGATTTATATTATGTTTTAGGAAGGGTTACTTTAAACTGTGTAAATTCTTCGTTGCTGGTTGCGGTAATGTCTCCTCCATGAAGGTTAACTATTTCTTTAGCAATGGCAAGACCAAGTCCTGTTCCTCCCGTATGTGATGATCTGGCAGAATCAAGCCTGTAAAACTTTTCAAAAATAGATTCCAGCTTATTCGCAGGTATCATCCTGCCTCTGTTTTTGAATGTGACTATGGTGACATTATCAGACTGTATTGCAGAAATCTCTATTTTAGTATTTTCATAACTGTATGCGGCTGCATTTTTAAGTATATTATTAAATACTCGCGCCATTTTATCAGAATCAGCAAATATTTGGATATTTCCACCTGCATTCACAACAGCCTCTTTATTAGTAGGGGCAAGAATAGGGTAGAACTCATCCGCCATCTGTTCCAGCATAAGGGTTAAATTTATCTCTTCCTTTTCAAGAACAATACTCTGCAGGTTAAATCGTGTTATCTCAAAAAATTCATTTATTAGTTGTTCCAATCGATAAGCCTTCTCTAATGTAATGTCTGTGTATTTTAATCTTTGCTCCAGCGGCATGTCGGGAGCCTCGTGAAGTAGGCTGAGATAGCCGATAACAGAAGTAAGCGGTGTTTTAATATCATGTGCCAAATATACTACAAGATCATTTTTTCTTCGCTCGCTTTCCAGAGCTGCATTCTTCCTTTTTTCAAGAGTGTTTTTAACAGTGTTGAGCTTGTTCTCCATAAAGGAAAGCTCGGAAGGAAGAACTATCGGTGTTTCAGATTCCTCTACAAGAGCATCTATTCCCTCACTTATCTTATTAAAATAACGGGTGTACCTGGACATTGCAATGAAAACAAAAATTATTAATAGTAAAACGAATCCAATTATGACAAAAATAGTCTTGTTTTGAGTAAAGATTCTGTTATAAATAGTGGCAGCAGAATAATAGCTTACATGAAAAAATCTTTCTGCTATACGGACAAAACCTTCTGCAAAAGGTGCCTGCAAAGCGTCATCAATAACAAAAACAAGGACAAAACCTCCTATTGTTAGCGCAAGCAACGAACCTAGCAGAATTTGAAGCAATATCTTTAGTTTTAACTGTGTGAAATCATTTTTCAATTTTATATCCAACTCCCCACACTGTTTTAATGAATTTCGGATTTCCTTCAGGTTCCTTCATCTTTTCACGCAAATGCCGTATATGAACCATTACGGTATTATTACTACCTGTGAAATACTTTTCTCCCCATACTTCCTGGAACAGCTTTTCAGAGCTGATAACCTGTCCCCTGTTTTCACACAGAATCCAAAGTATTGAAAATTCAGTTGGTGTCAGGACAAGAGGTTGCTCATTTAGAGAACACTCGTGTGTGGTTTTATTCATTACAAGACCTGAGACTTCAAGTATATCATTGGACTGTTGTATTCCCTCATTGTATCTTGTAAATCTCCTAAGCTGGGCTTTAACTCTTGCAACCATTTCAAGAGGACTAAAGGGTTTAGTAATATAATCATCAGCGCCCAAAGTAAGACCTGTAATCTTATCCATTTCCTCAACCTTGGCTGTTAGCATTATAACCGGAAAATTATACTTCTCTCTTATCTTCTGGCATAATTTAAACCCATCCATCACAGGCATCATGACATCCAGTATTGCAAGATCATATTTTATATCATCAATTGATTTTAATGCCTCAATGGGAGAATAGAACTTGTATATACTATAATTTTCATTACTCAAGTATACCTCAACCAAATCAGCTATCTCTTTTTCGTCATCAACCACAAGAATATTTGCACTCATAAATCGTCCTCATAAGTTTCCAAATTAAATATAGATAAGAAAATTATAGCATTCTATATCAAAACTTTATTAAGAATTACTTAATTTTTATAACTTTTTGGAATGGTAAAAGTAAATTTTGTACCTTTATCCTGATAACTCTGTACATAGATATCCCCACCGTGAGCCGAAACAATTGATTTACATATGGTAAGACCTATCCCGGAGCCTCCTGTAAGTCTGTTCCGGGACTTATCAGCCCTGTAAAACCGCTCAAAAATGTAAGGCAAATCTTCTTCAGGTATTCCGGGGCCATCATCCTCTAGAGAAATTTTGGTAAAGCTATTATTATTCTGTATTTTTAGCTCTACTGTACCGTTTTCGGGAGTATATTTCAAAGCATTTGAAAGTAAATTCACAAAAACCTGACTTATTTTGTCCTTATCTGCATAAACCATACATTTTGCACCAGTAAGTTCTAATTTCAAGCCTTTACTCAAGTACTCAGTTTCAAAATTCTGCACCTGCCTTTTTGCCAGCTCGGTAATATCAAATGTATCCTTGTTCAAGGTAAGATTTTCACTTTCATACTTTGCAAGTTTTTCCAGGTCGCCAACCATCTTGCTTAACCTGACAATTTCTTCATGGCAGCTTTTAAGTCTTTCCGAATCAGCAGGCCATATACCGTCTATCATTGCTTCCATGTGGCTCTGTAGCGTTGCAAGAGGAGTTCTCAGTTCATGTGCAACATCGCCCGTAAGCCTTCTCCTTAATGTTTCTTGTTTTTGCATGTTCTCTGCTAGGTCATTTATGGTAACTGTAAGCTGATTTATTTCTCTGGTATTTGATTTTTCCGTAACCCTGTCAGAATAGAATCCTCTGGATATAGATTTTGCTGTATCAATTACTCTTGATATTGGGGAAACCAATCTTTTTGACATAACAGTTCCAAATAAAAGAGAAAGAATCAAAGAAAATATCCCCACAGCCCATAGTAAATTATATAAATCATTAATAAATGCGATGTCGTGTTCATTTAAATAATTGTCCCCATAGGTTCCGATTTCTACAGTCCCTACCTTATTAAGGTTATAGTTTATAGAATATGGGACCTCTATATAGCCCGATTTTCCGCCACCGGGTATCCTGCTTGCATTTTTGGACATATGTTCTATTATCCTTTGGCACATGCCGTTGTTGTGAGCTTTGGCATCCCATATAATATTACCTTTAATGTCTCTGACCTTTATAATAATTCCATTCTCCATAGAACTTACACCGATAGTCTCAATTACTTTTGTATTCCATTGACCGTTACCCATATATTGTCCAGAAAGAGTTGTAACAATTTCTCTGTTTTTTTGTTCAATATTCTGTTTTACATATTCTTCAAAATGCTTATATATAAAAAGTGTTGTAAAAATACTTATAAGCATTATACATATTAATGCGATCGTCACATAGGAAATTGATAGCTTGGTTCTTAAACTGGTATTCATGTCCCACACCTCAGTTATTAAAATATAAATCTAATCTCCCGCAAATCTATATCCTACTCCGTGAACTGTTAGCAGGTACCTTGGGGCTTTGGGGTCATCTTCTATTTTTTGCCGCAGGTTTTTAATGTGTGTATCCACTGTTCTGTCAAAGCCCTCAAAATCATCGCCGAGTGCCATATTTATAAGCTCATCACGAGTAAATGTTTTTTTAGGATATCCGGCCATGGTAACCAGAATCCTGTATTCATTAGGTGTAAGATTTATTGTATTGCCTGTTTTTCTGATTTCATGTGCAAAGTTATCTATTACAAGGTCTCCATTATCAAAAATAATCTTACTCTTGTCTTCGGCGGATTCTTTAACACTTCTTCTTAGCACCGCTGCAACCCGTGCCAAAAGCTGTTTGGGACTAAAAGGTTTTAAAACGTAGTCATCAGCTCCAATATCTAAGCCTGTTATTACTTCGTCATCAGAGACTTTAGCTGTTAACATTATTATTGGAACCGAAGAATTTTTTCTAATTCTTTTACATATTTTTTCACCTGAAATATCAGGTAGCATCAAGTCAAGTATTATCAAATCAGGATTAAATTCATTGTAACCATCCATAGCTTCTTTACCGTTTAATGCTGTAAACACCTTATAACCGTCATGTTCGAGATATGATTTAACAACATCCGATATTTTCTTTTCATCATCAACTACTAATATTTTTTTTGCAGAATCAGTCAACCCAACATCCTCCGTTCATAGTTATTATATATAAATATACCCCGTTCCACACATATAATCAGTGAAACGAGGTTTACTTTTTCCTGCCGAAATTGTCTATAAATCTTATACGAAATTATTATGTTCCATTGTAACATCATAACCCTGATCTTCAATTGCATCTTTAATCTGTTTTCCTTTTACAATCTCAGGATCAAACTCAACTGTTACCTTTTTAGTAGCGAGATCAACGTCAACCTTTTCAACTCCATTTAACGAACCTACTGCATTTTTAATGCTATTTACGCAATGACTGCAAGACATTCCTTCAACAACAATATCAGTTATTTCCTTAGCCATAAAAACATGCCTCCCTTTTTTTATTTCTACAATGATATTATTTTTTAGTTTCAAATCTTTATGTATTCAACTTTTGCAAGTATATACCAATCGCTGAAATCATACAATCTGCAAAAGTTGATTTATTACTTAATTTTACTCTGTTTTCCAATTAGCAGTAAACAGGCCCTTATTATTTTCAATAAAATCTTTTGTTATAGTAATATTTTCAGCATCTTCTTTTTTGTTTTCCCTATATATAGGAATTGGATTGCAGCCGCCTCTTTGCTGCTCTATCATATCCATAGAAAATCTGTTCCCACAGTTCTGACAGACAATAACGTCGCCTTCCTGTTTATAATAAGCTCTTGGTGAACCATTACACACCTGACATGTATTAAAGGCTGTTCTTATTGTACCATCACTAGCCTTTACTGCAAGAACTTCCATATTGGTCTTACCTGCTTTTACAGGATAAAATGTAACTTTATCTGTGATCTGACTCTTAGGTATAACAATATCTGCAACAGCTGTACTATTTTGTGAATCATTTCCTGCAAATTTTAATGTCAGAATTCCTGTCAATACTATTATTATTACCCCGATTATGGCAAAAATCAACTTATATGAATTTTTCAAATTAATGCCTCCTTGTATTTATTTGTATTAATTTTAAAACTACAGCTAAATACTATCAATAAGATATGTAGATTTTATGAAGGTTACAAATTTGAAATAATTGTTTACAAAATTTGCTAAACTAATATATATTTATATCTATCGAATAAAAAAAATGTAGGAGTGTGACAAATGAAATCTGCAAAGTTATCCTTTTTAGTATGCCTTTTCAGTGGAATTATTTTATTTATAGCAGGTACAGTTCTAATGGTTGATATAAGAACAACCCCCCCTCCTCAACAAAAGCATGATACTGTCTTGCCTTCCGGCGATTCAAATAAAACTATAGATGTAACTGAAACATATCAAAATAGCGGTGACCCTATAAATTTTCTTGTTCTTATAAAAGAAGCATCTGGTCAGCATACAGATACAATCTTAATTGGAAATTACGAGCCTGTGACTAATCAAATAAGTCTGCTGACAGTACCAAGGGACACAAAGCCTACAGGTAGATCAACCTTAAAAATTAACAACGTATTCTCTATGGGTTTAAGTAAGTATTCCGCTTTACCTAAAAATCAACGGAAATATAAAGCTATCGAATATACAACACAGTCCATCAGCAACCTTACCAATATTCCAATTGATTATTATGTCTACCTGGAAATTGACACAATCAAGGAAATCGTAGACATGCTCGGCGGTGTGTATTTTGACGTACCCGCTGATTTAAGATATCCGGACCCGTCTCAGGACCTGAATATTAATCTAAAAAAAGGGTATCAGCTTCTTGATGGTGACAAGGCAGAGCAACTGCTGAGATTCAGGAAAACACCATATAATATAAGAAAAGCACCCGAAGACATTCGGAAGTATTACGACGGTTCAGATCTTAAAAGAACAGAAATGCAGATAAAATTTGTTAATGAACTTATTAAACAAAAAGTAACTGTTTTGAACCTTCCTAAGCTTATTCCTGTTATAAATTATGCCTTCAGCAATGTAATCACTAACATTTCACTTTCAGACACACTGAACCTGGCCGGTGGACTTACCAGAGCCAACAAACAGGAAATGAACACTTTCAAATTATGCGGATTAGACAGGACCATAAATGAGATTTACTATTTCATTTATAATAACAAAGTTGAAGATGTTAAAACAAAAGGCCAGTATGATACTCAGGAGATAATAGACAAGTATTTTAAAACAAAAACCGGTAAGTTTTCGCCTGACCCTGATAAAAAATACAATTTTCGTTCTGTACTTCCCAATAACCCCTCAAACAGTGAAACTGAGTCACGAAGTAACGGTAAAGACAAGCCTTAAAGAAAAAGGATAATAGCCAAAAAGCGGCTATTATCCTTTTTTAAAACTTATTTCAATATCAGATTGTTATTTCAAGGTGAAACTGTTCCAAATGGAACTTATCATTTCCTTATTCGCACTGCCGTAGCAGAAATTATTAGCAGTGAAGGTAACTTGTATCATTTGGTTTCCTTTAGTTAATACATATGCTTCCTGACGGTATTGAGTATCGTTTTCATTAAAAATAAATACATATTTGTAACCAAAGGTGTCTTTTTCATTTATAGCAGTTTTACTTTCCAATTTTAAATTCTTATTAAGCAAACTGTTAAAGTACTGGTCAAGGCCAGCAAAAGAATCAGTTGAAGATGTTTGCAATTCAGCTGTTGAAATACTTACAGATAAATACCCGTCACTACTGTAATAAATTTTATATTCATCAGTATTATCTTGACTTGTTTTCCAGGCTGAAGGAAGTTTTAATGAATAATAGTCGTCGTCAATTGTACGGGTTTTTGTTGAGGCGGTTATTTTTGAAGGATCCATCAGCTTACCGGTTGCTTTTAAATCTAGCTGTTCAAATTTGAATGAATTAACCGTTCCTTCCACCATCATTCTCTTGTTGGAATCGTTATATGATTCCTCAGGAAGTTCATAGCACAATACGTATTTGTAGTTTTTATCCGCAAAGAAAATATCACAACCATATTTCTGTTTACCTGACCTTGTATATTTATAATACAACTTATTACATTTTACTCCTCCAATAACAGCACTTTCCTGCCTCTCAAACTTAAACAAATCTGGATTGTAATCACGTTCATAATTCTTTATTGCTGATGCCGTTATTGAATCCAAAGTCTCACCCTTTTCAAGTGAATAAATATTTACTGTGAAGTTTTCTCCTAGTAGACCATCAAACTCAACTTGATTATGAACATTTTCATCCTTGTATTCGCTCCAGTAGGGAAGAATCTTTGCTGACCATTTCAGCTGAGTATCCTGATACTTTCTGTATCCTGCGGTTGTTACATCAGACAAATCCTCTGTGCTACCGTCCTTGCTGAACTTAAACTGAAATGAATCAAGTAAATCCTGATACTTGCTATCCAGATAGGATTTGTCATTATCTAAAAGCAGTAACTGAATGAATTCCTTTGTATCAGTTATATAAACTCTCTTTACAAAAGTGAAATCACTGTCCTTATAAACTATTTCTGCATATTCAACTCCATTTAACTCATAAATTGCAGAGTCTATAAGTGTTGAATCCTCTGCTTCTTCACGAAGATTTTGCTGTTTATCCTCCAGAGTTGCATCCTTATCCTTGTCTCTGATTACAACACTTATACTGTAGGTTGCATCCTGTGAAATGAAAAAACTATAGTCTCCGTTAAAGCTTCTTGAACCCAGGGTTAGCTCACGTGGAAGCTTCATAGACCACTTATAGTAGCTGTCCCCCACTTTTGACTTATTGGAATTTTTTATTAATGTTCCAAAGTCCTTAATACTATTGGGGTTAGCAATCTCTTTTGTAAAAGTAACTTTTCCACCACTGTTTGTAAGGTCAGCTCCGAATACATCTGCCAAAAAAGAAATAGTTGCCATGAACGATGAATTTTTTATGTAGGGAGCGGCATCCATTTTTGTTTTCTTGCCTGCTATTATAGCCTCTTGCTTTTTATCGGTAATTTTGATTTCCACATCATTGTATTTGATAACAGCAGTTTTTTTCTTTAAATCAGGGGTAAATGAAGCACCCAACGCATCTGTTATGACCTTGACCGGAACAAAAGTTTTTCCTTTCACAACAGCACTGGCTTCTGCTTTTACTGCTTTACCATTAACTGTGTAGCTTCCTGTACCTGCTTTAAAGGAAACTGTAATTATGGTTGACGTATTTTCATCCAGAAGATCATCTGCTGCAAATACACTCACCGAACTTAAAATAAAACAAATAATTACACTGAACAACACAAATAGCTTTTTCATTTTTTAAATCCTCCAAGTGCCACTACCGGCATATTTAAACTGCTATTTCAATTCGTCCATAACCACGCTGAAACTCTGAGTCTTACTGTTTCTTCGTATACCTACTTTGATTTTATTTCCCGGAAGAACGGATTTATATGCTTCATTAAGATCCACAAGTGTATTTACATAAACACCGTTTATACTGTAAATAAAATCATCTTTTTTTAATCCATATTTTTCTGCACAAGACCCTTTTTCAATACTTGTTATTTTTAAACCATTTCTACTGGGTAAACCATAAAGGGCAACATAGTCCTCTTCAAAATCAGCCCCCAATGTAACTCTTTTTACTTTTCCATATTTATAGAAGTGGTTTAAGACATACTGTACAGTATCTATTGGTATGGCATAACTTAATCCTTGTGCATTAACGGTTGTCATTGAGTTAATGCCAATAACTTCTCCCTTTGTTGTAAGAAGCGGCCCACCACTGTTACCGGGGTTTATTGCAGCATCAGTCTGTATAAGCTTGTATTGATAAAAACCATCAGCACTTCTGTTAAGCCCACTGATTACACCAACTGAAGCAGAATTCCTGTTTTGAAAGGACATGGGTGTTCCAATAGCTATAGCAGTCTTTCCGATTACTATATCCTGCATTTTGCCCAGTGTGGCCGCTGTAAGACCAATCTTGTCAATCTTTATTACAGCAAGGTCGCTCGGCTTATCGATGTATTTAATTCTGGCTTGGTATCCTGTGCCATCGGTTAACACAACGACAATTCTACTCATATCCTCAACTACATGAGCATTTGTAAGGATGTCTCCGCCGGATTTGATTATTATGCCTGTCCCCAGCACAACTCCATCGGCAGTGGAATCTCCCGAATCAATATTACCAATAATACCAACTACTGATGGACTTATTGACTTGATAATGTTTGGAATAATATCATCATTTTTAGTGGAAATATTGATAGACTTGCTTGTTTTACTTGCATTTAAACCTAACTGATTTGCGAATGCCTCCGCATCTACATAGACCTTGTTGTTTACTGTTGTTGTTCCTATATCGGTAGAAATACCGTTTATAGATAACTTGAACTGAGTAGCACCTGAAACAAGAAAATTGAAACTTAATAATAAAACCATTACTACCAGTAGTACTAAATACCTTTTTTTCATATTGTGACCTCTGTTGGGATTAATATTGTAATTTTAACACTATTTAGTAACCCAATTCAAGATAAAAATTGTTTTATGTTAAACTTTCTAAAATGGTCTTATAAAATTTCTAACCACAAAATATAGTGAAGAAATAATAACCAACGTCCACCAGAAGGTACGGTTTCTTGGAAATATCTTTTTATGACTGCCAAATACACATGTTATCAACTCAAAATATGCCAGTATACCCAGAATAATACCCAGCAATGGTATTGGGTTAAACCTTATGGAGCCCGTAATATCACCTATTAGTAAATGCTGAACGCTTCTTGTATTGCCGCATCCGGGACAATATATGTTGAGATAAGTATAGCTTGGACACGGAGGAAAAAATGTCCCTAAATGTATAATCTGATTTCTCAGAAAATAAGCTATAATAATTAATGCAAGAGGAAAAATGCAAACTGCGACCCTTTCCCATTTATATCTTTTTGACAAAAATTCAATCCCCTTTTTCCACTTATTTTTAGTCTATAATCTTATTAACCGGAATTTGACTGCGTATGCTGTTTACCATATTAAGGTCAATATCCGCTATATGTATTCCCTCTTTTTCGTCTGCTCTTGAAATAACACTGCCCCAAGGGTCACATACCATTGAATTTCCATAAGAGACATAATCAGCACTTGTATTTCTGGCAGAAGAAACCGCTGCATGAAATACCTGATTATCAAGTGCTCTGGCCCTCACAAGCAGCTCCCAGTGAGCAGGGCCTGATGTCATATTGAATGAAGCCGGTGTTATAATTATTTTTGCCCCTGCCTCAGTCATTTCAGAGTAAAGCCCTGTAAAACGCATATCATAACAAACAGCAAGACCTACACGCCCAAATTCAGTTTCAGCAATGGTAACCGACTTTCCTGCTGTCAAAACATCTGATTCCCTGAATGAAATACCATCCTTAATATTCACATCAAAAAGGTGTACTTTTCTATGTTTAGCAATTAAATTACCTTGTCTGTCAAACATTGTGGATGTGTTATATATAAAGTCATTGGAACTCTCAGGAATAGTCCCCGCTACAATATACATATTATTATACTTTGCCGACTCTGAAATGACTGATAAGGTTTTACTATTTACAATATTTTCAGCATATAAAGGAAACATCTTTGTGTCATAAGGACAATTAAACATTTCAGGTAGTATGGCTATATCCGCTCCTCTTTTACTGCATTCAGCAAGCATAAATACTGCTTTTTCCAAGTTGTCATTTTTATTACACGTAACAGACATTTGACATAAACCAAGTTTAATTTTAGTATTCACGAGACACCTCCGAATAAAATGTATTCCTATATTATCCATATATATTTTAAGGGTGGTAAATTACCAGTTTACAGTAATTTGCCACCCTTTATAGAATTCTGCTTTATTTAGTTTTTCAGGCTATGCATTGGAGCCGGAATTCTTCCGCCTCTTTTAATAAACTCATTGCTGCTGAAAGGATTTACCTTCATTACAGGCCCTGAACCCAGTAATCCTCCGAACTCAACCTTGTCTCCGACCTTCTTGCCCGGAGCAGGAATTAATCTGACAGCAGTGGTTTTAGTATTAACCACACCTATTGCAGCTTCGTCCGCAATTATTGCGGAGATGGTTTCGGCACTGGTATCACCCGGAACAACAATCATGTCAAGCCCTACTGAACATACACAAGTCATTGCTTCAAGCTTTTCAAGAGTTAATGCTCCTGAAAGTGCTGCATCAATCATTCCTGCATCTTCACTTACAGGAATAAAAGCACCGCTAAGACCTCCAACGTAGGAAGAAGCCATTACTCCTCCCTTTTTAACTGCATCATTCAAAAGAGCTAGAGCCGCAGTGGTTCCATGAGTTCCGCACTTTTCAAGACCCATTTCTTCAAGAATATACGCAACACTGTCACCGATTGCAGGAGTAGGTGCCAAAGATAAATCAACAATACCAAAAGGAACATCTAGCCTTCTGGATGCCTCCCGGGCTACTAATTGACCCATTCTGGTTATCTTGAAAGCAGTCTTCTTAATAGTATCGGAAACAGTACCAAAATCAGCTCCCTTAACCTTTTCCAAAGCACATTTTACAACACCGGGGCCACTGACACCAACATTTATAACACATTCCGGTTCTCCTATACCATGGAAAGCACCAGCCATAAACGGATTATCCTCTACGGCATTGGCGAACACAACGAGTTTGGCACATGCAAGTGCGCCGTTGTCTGCGGTCAATTCTGCACATTTCTTTATAACCCTGCCCATTTCAGCAACGGCATCCATGTTTATACCTGCTTTTGTTGAAGCAACATTTACAGATGAACAAACAAGTTTTGTCCGACTTAACGCTTCCGGAATGGATTGAATAAGCCTTTTATCACCTATTGTGTAACCCTTATGAACAAGAGATGAAAATCCGCCTATAAAGTTTACGCCGACTGTTTCTGCAGCCTTGTCCATTGCTTCTGCAAACTTAACATATTCATCGCTTTCACAACTTTCTGCAACAAGAGCAATCGGTGTTACGGATATTCTTTTATTTATTATGGGGATACCGAATTCCCTTTCGATATTTTCTCCAGTAACTACAAGCTTTTCAGCATACCTTGTTATCTTGTCGTAAATCTTCTTACAGGAGATATCTATATCGGGATGACAACAATCCCTTAATGAAATACCCATGGTAATTGTTCTTATATCAAGATTTTCTTTTTGAATCATATCAATCGTTTCTAGTACTTCGAAAGGACCTAGCATTATTGTTCACCTCATATTCTATGCATTGAATTAAAAATATCTTCGTGCTGAATCTGTATTTTTAGGCCCATTTCAACACCCTTGGATTCCAATTTATCAGAAATATCATGAAATGGTATGTTACAATGTGATATATCTACAAGCATTATCATTGTAAATACATCTTGCAAAATAGTCTGTGTTATGTCAAGTATATTAACATCACTCTCTGCCAATATATTGCTCACTCCTGCAATTATTCCAACTTTATCCTTGCCGATAACTGTTATTACTGCTCTCACGTTAATACCTCCCGCATATGGTTATATATACTGTTTTAAATTAACTTACTAATGTATTCAGAGTTGGTTTATATTATATATCTTTAATATACAAATATCAATCAAAAACATTTCGAACATGTGTTTGATTTGTTGTGAAATATATGATATACTATTTTTTGATACAGAAATCAGCTTGATTTTGGGTAGATTATTTTACGAGGAAAACAATTATGGACTTGAATGAAAAATTAGGTATATTAGCAGATGCGGCTAAATACGATGTTTCATGTTCCTCCAGTGGGGGATCAAGAAAAAACAAAAATGGTGTCGGCGACAGTCACGCATGTGGAATCTGCCATACATGGGCAGATGACGGGAGATGTGTTTCTCTGCTTAAAATATTATTGTCAAATGAATGTATATATGACTGCGTATACTGTATAAACAGGTCTTCAAATGACGTTCCTCGTGCAAGCTTTACGGCTGAGGAAGTTATTGAGCTTACCATGAATTTTTATAGAAGAAACTATATAGAAGGACTTTTTCTAAGCTCCGCTGTTTTAAAAAATCCTAGCCATACCATGGAATTGATGCTTGAGATCGTAAAGAAGCTCCGTACGGAACATGGGTTTTTCGGTTATATACATATCAAAGCAATTCCGGGTGCCGATGAAAGGCTTATAAATGAAGCCGGTTTGTACGTTGACAGAATGAGTGTCAACATAGAACTGCCTTCTGACAAAGGTCTTGAAGTACTTGCACCACAAAAGCCTAAAAAGGCTTTACTAAAGCCGATGCACCAGATAAATAATAAAATAATTGAAACCAAAGAAAATAAGAGGTTATTTAAAAAGGGAGATTCTTTCGTTCCTGCCGGGCAAAGTACACAGCTTATTGTAGGGGCAACACCCGATAAGGATTTAAGTATTTTAAAGCTCTCAGAAGCCTTGTACGGTAATTTCAATCTCAAGAGGGTTTATTACTCTGCGTTTGTACCAACCGTAACAGATCCGAGGCTGCCGGCTCTTATCAAGCCTCCTCTTCTTCGTGAACACAGATTGTATCAGGCCGACTGGCTTTTGAGGTTTTACGGTTTTGGTGCCGATGAATTACTTAGCAAAACCAACCCCAATTTTAATCCTGAACTTGATCCTAAAGCTGACTGGGCTTTGAGAAACCTGCATTTGTTTCCGGTAGAAGTAAATATGGCAGAATACGAAATGCTGTTGAGAGTACCTGGAATAGGTGTTAAATCGGCTCAAAGGATTATTACTGCACGAAGGGTTGGCAGATTGACTTTTGACAACTTAAAGAAAATGGGAGTAGTTTTGAAACGTGCAGGCCACTTTTTAACCTGTCAGGGTAAAACTTATGACAGTTACAGCTCAAATGAAGCTATTGTAAAAGAATCCCTGGTAAGTGCAAACCTGCAGCCTAAAAGCAAAAAGTCTGTTTTAGGACAGATGTCATTATTCTCACTTGTAAACGATAGCGGTGCAGATGAAAGCCTGTCAGAGTTTCTTCTAACAGACTCTCCTTCAAATACCGGACAATGGCTAAGCTATTACAACCAACCACAGGATGGGAGGCTTTTGTTAAGTGATATACATTTATGACGGAACATGGGATTGTTTTTTAACGGCCATCCACTACTACTATTATGATAAACAGGATGTTTCAAATATAGAATCAGGGCTTTGCTATATACCAAATCTTATTGATGAATACAGAACCATAACGTCTGATGTTGTTAAGGCTAAGACCGTAGAAGAAGCAATAGTCCACAAGATTTCAGCGGAAAGTCTTGAAAATCTTCAAAGATGTTTCTTTTCGGAAATTGAAGGGCGTGAAATGTGGATTTTAAAATATATTCGTCTGGGGTTTAAAATTGGTATGCGCATAGACAGTATGCTTGGAGACAAAACCGTTTTGGATGTGTTAATTCCTGCCAGAAAAGTAGGAATGGAGTGTCATAGAATGCTTGGACTGCTTCGTTTCGAGCTATTGGAAGGTGGCATTTATTATGCAAAAATCCAGCCTGACCATAATATAATTTCCTTCATATCCCCCCACTTTAAAAACCGCTTTGCCGATCAGAACTGGATAATACATGATACAAAACGAAAAATTGCTTCTTTGTACAATACTAAAAAAATGCTTCTTTCCTATATGGATCTGTCCAATATCCCCGAACTTCATTCGGATGAACTTAAATTTCAGGCTCTATGGAAAAATTATTATAAGCATATAGCAATAAAGAATAAAATAAACCCAAAACTACAAAAGAATTTTATGCCTAAGCGTTATTGGAAAAACCTTACCGAAAAGAAGCCTGACTAAATATCCTGAACTAATAATAAAGAGGCTGTTGAAGCAGCCCCTTAAAATTCCTAACTATTTAAGCTTGTTAACCAATTCTTTAAATACATTTCCACGGTGTTCGAAATTTTTAAACATATCAAAGCTTGTGCTTGCAGGGGATAATATTATGCAGTCGCCCGGTTTTGCTTCTGCATACGCTGTTTGAACAACTTCTTCGTAACTATCGCAATGTTGGATTTTTATATCGTTTTCAATGTCTCTCTGCTGCAGGTAGTTCTTATATGCTTCCTCGATTCTTGAAGCAGTAGCACCTATCAGCAACAGGCATTTTACCTTCTCAGAGATAATTTCACCTATTGAATCATATGGTATTCCTTTATCCTTTCCTCCAGCAATAAGAATTACTTTATTCTTAAAGGTTTTTAATGCCGCTATTGTTCTTGAAGGGCTGCTGTCAATTGAACTGTTGTAGAATTTTACCCCATTAAGTTCCCTTACAAGTTCTATTCTATGTTCAACACCATTAAATGTAGTTGCAATCTTTGCGATGGTCTCAGGTTTAACATAATCTATAGTTGCTGCAGTAGCAGCCATGTAATTCTCAATGTTATGAACTCCAGGTATTTTAATCTTGTCGCCTTCTACAATTTCAGTTGTGTTGTTTCCTCTTTTAACCATTATTTTGCCGTCTTGATATACAACACCTTCCTCAAGG
>JAEZIU010000336.1 GCA_023436485.1 Bacillota bacterium
CTTCCTTAAAAAGGCCCTGGCAGAAGCGGGAATGAAACAGATTCCGGTTATATCTCTAAATGCTCTGGGATTGGAAAATCAGCCGGGATTTAAGATTTCATTGAAGCTGCTGGATCTTGCATTAAAAGGACTTGTTTACGGAGATTTGCTTATGAGGGTTCTGTACAGGGTTCGACCATATGAAAAGATACCGGGCTCTGCAAACGAACTGTATAGAAAATGGGCAGATGTATGTATGAAATCCATATATGAAGATAAAAAAGGAAGCTTTAAAAGAAATATAAAGGCTATTATTAAGGATTTTGACGAACTGGAAATAAACGATGTTGTAAAGCCAAAGGTTGGATTGGTTGGCGAAATATTGGTTAAGTTCCACCCAGATGCAAATAATAATGTAGTTGATGTTGTGGAAAAAGAGGGTGCAGAAGCGGTAATGCCTGACCTCATTGACTTTTTCCTTTACTGTGCATATGGACCTAACTTCAAGCGTAAGTACTTGGCAGGCTCCTTAAAGAGTAAGGCTGTAAACAACGCTGTTATAAGCGGAATAGAGTGGTATAGAAGGTACTTAAAGAAATACCTTCGTAAGAGTAAGAGGTTTGATGCACCTCACTCAATATATCATCTTGCAAACAGTGCTTCGGAGATTCTCTCTCTGGGAAACCAGACAGGTGAGGGATGGTTCCTGACGGCGGAGATGATTGAACTGATTAAGAGCGGAGCCGGAAATATTATATGTATGCAACCATTTGCCTGTCTTCCTAACCACGTTACGGGAAAAGGTATGATTAAGGAACTCAGAAGAAGATATCCTGAATCAAACATTGTTGCAGTTGACTATGATCCGGGTGCAAGTGAAGTTAACCAGCTTAACAGAATAAAGCTTATGATGTCGGTTGCATTTAAGAACTTGAAAGGCGAGACTGATTTGCAGGATGGCTATCAGGCTCCCGAACAGGAAAAAAAGCAAGCGTAGGCTTCAGTATAAAAGAATGTAAGAAATAAAAAAAGCTTCAGGATAAATATCCTGAAGCTTTTTTTTAAGAATTATTTTGCTTTGGGTATTACAACAATTGCTTTAAAAAGGTCTCCGTCAATATTGATTGAAAAGCTTCCACCTTGAATTTCAGTAAGGCTTCTGGCAATAGAAAGACCGAGGCCGGAACCCTCACTGTTACGGGACGAGTCTCCTCGCTTGAAGCGTTCCATAAGCTCATCTGCGGGAATGTTCAATTCATATGCAGAAATATTTTTTATTGAAACAACTATGTTGTCATTTACATCTGCAGTTTCAACATAAACTCTGGAATTTGGCATTGCATACTTGAAAACATTTGAAATCAAGTTTTCTATAACCCGCCAAAGGAGCTTTCCGTCAGCTATGACAAGTAGTTTATCAGATGCAAAATTAGTCCTGAAATTCAGTCCTGAGGTCTGGATTTTGTCTGACAATTCTCCAAGGCCTTGATTTATTAAGGATACTATATTTATTTCTTCAGGGTTAACAGTTATACTTCCACTGGATGCTTTTGCAGCCTCAAATAAGTCTTCTGTTAATGTTTTGAGCCTTTGAGACTTGCTATCAATTATATCAAGGTATTTTTGAGAGTTTTTAGAAGAAAGTCCCTCACTTTTTAACAAATCCACATAGGTAATTATAGAGGTCAAAGGAGTTTTTAGGTCATGAGAGACATTGGTAATTAACTCGGCTTTCATCCTCTCAGCCTTTACCTGACTGCTGACTGCATGTTTTAAGCCGTCTGCAATACTGTCAATTGTTTCGGAGAGTTCTTTGAACTCAGGGATTCTTTGAGGTGGAATATTAGTTGACTGTTCCCCAGAGCGGATTCTTCTTGCACCTTCCGTTATAATTTTTACACTCTTGAAGGCCTTCAGCAGAAAATAAACTGCTGTAACATTAATACCAACCTCTAGAGCCAGACCAAGCAGTATGCCAAATGAGTTTGTAAACAAAAGTGCTACGCCAACCAATGTGGCAACAGCATATATCCCCAAAATAAGGATTAATCTTAATGCTGCAGGACTGTTATCATATACAGAGAGAAATTTTTTCAATAATTTTGTGAAAAAGTTATTTTTTATCCATATAGAAGTCTTGTAAATCAGAGTACTCTTTATAACTTCATGCCTTTTGAACCTTCTTACAAACATAGTAACGAAAACGATTCCGGCAAGTGTTCCAATGGATATTGTCACACCTAATAAAACAGTTAAAAGATTTATATTGTAGTAGGAGCTGTTTTTGTATATTATGTACCTCCCATATTCGAAAACGGGTGCAATGCAAAGAACTACAATTCCTGCTAAAACCGCTAAGGCAACATCAAGATATATATCATCTATGGGAATAAGCAGGAGCTCGTCTTTACGTCTGCTTCTTCCTGCGGCATAAATAATATAGGAAAGGGCAATTAGAAAGGCCGCTATTCCAATAACTACGAACCTTATTCCGGACAGACCTTCATGAACATTTCGATTATAGGATGACAGTTCGGCGTTATATCGTTCCTGAGACAATCCCAGAAAGACAGTAGTATCTGAGGGAATACTGTCAGTATAAAAATATAGGTCAAGATTCTTGTTTTCACTTGGCTGTTTAAATTGAAAATTTACAGGGAGTGAATTGAAGAAATCTGTAACGTCATTGTTATAGTTGTTGGTTAACGTTACGGTACCATTTCTTACAACAGTGTAATAGATTCCTTTAGTTTTAATTAGGGAATCCAGTTTCATATGGTAATCTGCCAACTGGTCTTTGATATAATCGGCTTCAATGTCATATATCTTTGTTTTATACTCATTTTCTATTTTATCAATTTCGCTTTTTCTTTCATCTATTATCTTTTGCTTTTCAGGGCTGATTTCTGTCAAAGGGTTTGAATTATTAGTAATTTCACTATTTATGCCTTCATTATCATTCAGCATAGCACGGTAGTAATCATTTACGCGGTCAATCTCCATTTGTTTATCGCTCAGTAGCTGATTTCTTCTGCCGTTTATCTCATTTTTGTCCAGACAAGCTCCCGATTTTATGTTTTCTTCGTTTTTGTAGTTTATTGCAATATCAAAAAGTTGCATGTAAGGCCCCATAAGTGTATCCCGAAGGTATATACTTTTCTTAATATCCTTGCTTTGAACTGCCGTGTCAAAGTAAGGAGCCTTTAGCATGCCATATGCCAATGTAAGCATTCCGACAACACATACTATGACTGCAAAAGCTTTCAGCCAGACAGAATATCTATATTTTTTCAATTTTATATCCAATTCCCCACACCACCTTTAAATATTTAGGTTCTTTCGGATTAATCTCAATTTTTTCGCGAATTCTTCTTATATGGACAGCAACGGTATTTTCAGGTGAAAAGGAGGGTTCGTTCCATACCTGTTCATAGATTTGGTCAATTGAAAACACCTTTCCGGCATTTTCGCATAAGAACTTTAATATTTTATATTCTACAGGTGTTAACTTTACCTGTTTATCGTCAACTTTTACTTCCTTTGCGTCATCGTCAATAACAAGGCCTCCTGTTTTGAATACACCTGATTGTGCTACAAAGCTGCCCAATGATACATACCTTCTAAGTAGTGACTTTACCCGAGCAACGAGTTCAAGAGGGTTGAAGGGTTTGGTTACATAATCATCCGCACCCATGTTTAAACCAATGATTTTGTCTGTGTCTTCTGATTTTGCACTTAACATTAAGACAGGAATATTATATTTTTCACGAATTTTCATAGTGGCACGGATTCCATCCATTACAGGCATCATTATATCAATAATAACCAGATGTATCTCAGAATTATCAAAGACCGAAAGAGCTTCGGCACCGTTATATGCCTTATAAACACAATAACCTTCATTTTTCAGATATATCTCGATGGCATCCACAATTTCCTTATCATCATCACAAACAAGAATATTCACAAAAACTACCTCCACAAATATGCTACTTAGTTGCTTAATAAGCTGTTATTCAACGCAAACATTATATCACATCCTTTTATTAGCTTTTTAGGACATGTAAAATATAGCTATAATCTACATTTATAATAATAGCAGGACAATCTTACGGAACTATTGATAAAATTCTTAAGATATTCTTAACGTGAAGGGGAGAGGCTTATATAAACAGGAGTGCCTTTACTGTACTATAACAAGTAATGGCACTCCCGATTGGTTAGATATTCAAGTCGTATTTATAAAAACTGTTAGTTGTATCGGCAGTCATATCTTTTGATACATTTGTTCCGTCAAGTAGAAGCTTATGCCCGCAACTTTCACATCTGAAAGTAAGTCCGTTTAATCTGCTTATTTCTTCTTCCGGAAGGTTTAACAATACGCTTTCACAAATGCAGCATCTAATTGTGCAAAAATTCAAATTATCTTCCCCCATTTCAATTATATTCTATAAGGTATATTTAGAATTGACTATTTTTAGAACTTCATTCATATAAATAGTACTAAATTATATTACAATATTTCCCGTAAATACGTTACAAATTTTGAAAATATGTACAAGCCAGTAATATTATTATTTTATATGAATATAGTTTTTATAACCCGAAATTTATAAAGATTTTGCTGTTAGATATGGAGGTCAATGCTATGAGAGATACAATTTATGATAATACCTATTTGGAAGGAAACAAGGGTAATCTGGCAAAACTGCCAATAATTTTGTGTGCAGTCGGCGGTATTATACTTGGGGGGATAGCTTTCAGATTGGCAAATGATAAGGTGAATTTACCCATTGATTTTAAACACATTACTCAGAAATCATCTGCTTCAATCGAATCCTCTGACAATATAAAAGAGTTTGTTTTTAAGCTCTTTGGAATTGATCTGTACAATCCAATAACAATAGTAAATACAAACTATCCATATTTCAAAATGTTTTATGATAAAAGTTATCAACCGTCTGCTTCTGAAAAAGTACAGCAGGAGATTAACAAAATTCAAAATGCACAGACAAAACCTGTACCACAACCACAGTTAAATGTATCACAGAAGCCTTCAAATACCTCTACAGGGCAGTTAAAAGAGGCATCAAGCAGCATTACATTTGAGGGTGATGTTGAAGAGACTGATCAAAAAAATAATCCTATTGTGTCAAGTGGAAAAATCAACATTAAAAATGAAACCGGTTTAAAAATAGATATAAAAAAGCTACTTAATGAGCCTTTAAAACTTGTGCCTGATAAAAAAGGCCCCAAAATATTCATTTATCATACCCACACAACAGAGTGTTTTTTAAAGAGTGCCGATGAAATAGGCAAAAGCAAAACCCCTTCAAGGACAACCAACAATAAATACAATGTTGTCAGGGTTGGAGATGCTTTGATAAATAATCTCAAAAAATACAATATAGATGTTTTACATAATACAACCATACATGATGCCGATTACAATAGTTCATATGTAAAATCGCTTAATACGCTGACTGGTTACGTTGACAAGTATTCTTCTCTTAAAATGGCCATAGATCTTCACCGTGATGCCGCAGGAGAAGGAAAGCTGCGAGCGGTAAAGAAAATTAACGGCAAAAATGTAGCGGAAATAATGTTTGTTATTGGTACAGATGCCAAATTAAGCAATCCACGGTGGAAGGAGAATCTGAAGCTTGCAATTAAAGTCCAGGCCAGACTGAACGAAATATGTCCTGGAATAGCAAAACCGATATACGTTAGTAAAAATAGGTACAACCAACATTTAATGAACGGTTCGGTTATAGTTGAAATCGGAGGAGACGGAAATGTAATTGACGAATGTGTCCGTAGCACATCATATCTGGCGGAGGCTATAAATGATGTTATATTCAAAAAGAAATAGGGATAAAATAACTTCGTATTGTTAAAAATAGTACATATGGGTTATTCTTAAAACGGATTTAAACCCGAAATAACAGAAAATACGGGGTTATATATGCCAAGAAAAACAAGATTCAAGCAAAGGAGATTGTACCAATTTAAAATTGTACTTGTATCATTATTATTTGTGACAATAATTGTATTCGGACTTTTAGCAGTTGATTATAGTAAAAGTTATATTTACTATGGTGAACCTAAAATAGAAATTCTGCAAATAACTTCTGTTGACCCTGACGTATATCGAATAACCTTTTTAAATAATTATTTTGATCTTAATTTGAAGTATTTAAAGGATAATGTCTTAAAAGTAAGAGCTTTTTTTATTACTGACCGGTAGTGTAACCATATTGTTACCATTATGTAGTTTGTATGTGTTAATCTACATTAAGATATTAATTTAAAAACAGAAAGGGTCTGACATAATGAAAAAAGCACTATTATTAATCACGGTTATTGCATTCGCATTAACAATGTTTCCGGCTGTTTCAGGTTTTCCAACCGCTTCTGCAAGTTCAGAATCGTCTGTAAAAGTTGAGATGGCAAAGATAGAAAAAGTTGATGGCAGCTGTTCCATAAAAATAATATACCCTGTGTTTAGCGGTTTTGCTTCAGCGCAAAAAATCAATGACACATTAAACAATTCAAACCTTGATTCTATCGGGTTTATCAGGAGAGAACAGGCGTTTTTGGATGAATACATTAAGAATATGCCCCCAAGAGAACAAAATTTCCCTTTGGCGGTCGTAGATTCAAAATTTGATTACAACACAAGCGGTGATATTCTTTCCCTGGTTACAAATACATATTATTACATCGGTGGTGCACATGGTTCGACTACACTGGAGTCTTATACTGTAAATACGAAAACCGGTGAAATATATACCTTTAATTCTTTATTTAATCCTAACTCCAACTACAAAAAAGTTATTCTTGATAAAATTAAAAAGTCAATCGATAAAGAAAAAGATATGTATTTTGAAGAAGCAAAGACTACTGTGGATGAAACAAAAAGCAATTACACTTTTTATATTGACGGAGACAGACTTGTAATATACTTTGGATTATATGAATTAAAGCCATATGCAGGAGGAATAGCAACATTCAATATACCTGCCAAGGAACTTAAAGGATTGCTGAAGGATGACGTCTATAAACAAATGGTAAATGCAAAACCCCTTGAAAAAATAAGACTAAACGGTACAAGTATGAAAACTCAGTTCAAAACCATCGAAAAAGACTATGAATTAATGTTACCTCTTAAAGCTACGGCTGAAATCCTTGGCTACAAGGTAGGCTGGGATTCAAAAAATGGAGCAAGCATAGCAGGTGGATATATCAAGAGTAATGTAGACACCTATTATACAACAGATTCAAAAAAAATAAAGCTCACTCCCGCCAAAATAGTAGCCAATGTAATGTACGTACCAATATCATATTTTTCTGAAGTTTTAAAAGAGGATGTAAGTTATTACGGAGAAGGAGTACGATTGTTTACAAAATCAACCGTAACCCCAAGTCAGTTCGATATTCAGAGCACTGAGTTTATAAGAGCTGACAGTGCAAAAGAATGTGCTGATTTGTATGCAAAAGCTGTAAAGGAACGTAAAGGAGTAATTCAGTACGGCCTTATGTCACAAAAATTAAGGGCTGCTAAAAAACCCGGTTTTGAAGAAATGAATTGGGTAACTGGGGTATCCAGCCCATGGGTAACAACATACAATGTTAAGGATAACGGAAATGGCACTTTTAAAATAACATTCCATTGGGCTACATCTACGGGAAAATCCCCTGACACAATAGTAACCCTGACCGTAAGCAAGGTAAAGGATCAGGAGTACTTTGAGATTTCCGGCATAAAAGAGTAATTATTATTCGGGACTTAAGTGAAAAGCTATAGTCATCTGCAAAAAGGGTGACTATAGCTTTGTGTTTTTGGGACAATAAGTATCAAATCACTATATTGCACCTTTAAAAGTATATGGTATAATTAAATGCGCATAATCTGTTTATGTGGAATCAAAGCTTTGGAGGTAACAAATGCCTAGTGAACGACAGAAATATATTAGAAATTTTTGTATAATAGCACATATAGATCATGGTAAGTCAACCCTTGCAGACAGATTGCTGGAAAAAACCGGGGTTCTGACATCCAGAGAAATGCAAGAACAGGTTCTTGACAATATGGAGCTCGAAAGAGAACGTGGGATAACCATAAAGGCACAAGCGGTCAGAATGGTATATAAAGCACCTGACGGTCATGAATACATTTATAATTTAATAGATACTCCGGGGCATGTTGACTTTAACTATGAGGTATCAAGGAGCCTTGCAGCTTGCGAAGGTGCAATACTTGTAGTTGATGCGGCACAGGGTATAGAAGCCCAGACTTTGGCAAATGTTTATCTTGCACTGGAGCACAATCTGGAAATAATGCCTGTTATCAACAAAATTGATCTTCCAAGTGCACAGCCTGATGTTGTTAAGAAGGAAATAGAAGATGTTATAGGTCTTGATGCTTCACAGGCACCAATGGTTTCAGCCAAGAACGGGATAAACATCCAAGAGGTTCTTGAGAAGATAGTTGATATGATTCCATGCCCGGACTCTGATGAAAATGCACCCCTTCGAGCTTTGATATTTGACTCATTCTATGACAGCTACAAAGGTGTCATAGTTTATATGAGGGTCAAGGAAGGTACTGTGAGAACAGGCGATATCATCAGAATGATGTACACTAAAAAAGAATTTGTTGTCACCGAGTTGGGATACCTAAAACCGGGAGGACTATCACCTGCCGATGAACTTAAGGCCGGTGATGTAGGATATATAGCGGCAAGTATCAAGAATGTAAGGGATACCCGTGTGGGTGATACCATAACCCTATCAGAAAATCCTGCAAAAGAACCACTACCGGGATATAAAAAAGTAAATTCCATGGTTTTCTGTGGTATTTATCCAGCTGACGGATCAAAATACGGTGATCTTCGTGATGCTTTGGAAAAGCTGCAGCTAAATGATGCCGCACTTACCTTTGAGCCTGAATCTTCGGTTGCTCTTGGGTTTGGTTTTAGATGCGGATTCCTTGGACTGCTTCATATGGAAATAATTCAGGAAAGGCTTGAAAGAGAATACAACTTTGACTTGGTAACAACTGCTCCAAGTGTTATTTACAAGGTTACAACTACAAACGGCGACGTCATTGAAATAGACAATCCTACCAATCTTCCGCCGGTTACCGAAATTGATAAGATGGAGGAACCTGTGGTAAAGGCAACAATAATGGTACCTACAGAATACGTTGGCAACATTATGGAATTGTCTCAGGAGAGAAGAGGGCTATACAAGGATATGTCCTATATTGATGAGGGTAGGGCTATGCTTATCTATGAAATGCCTTTAAATGAAATAATATATGATTTCTTTGATGCCTTGAAATCAAGAACCAAAGGTTATGCATCCTTTGACTATGAGCTTATTGGCTACAGGGAATCAGACCTTGTTAAGCTTGATATAATGTTAAACAGTGAAGTTGTTGATGCTTTGTCTTTTATAGTCCACCGTGAAAAATCTGTTTCAAGAGGCAGGAGAATGACGGAAAAGCTAAAGGAATCAATACCAAGACAGATGTTTGAAATACCTATTCAGGCATGTATCGGAGGAAAGATAGTAGCCCGTGAAACCGTTAAGGCATTCAGAAAAGACGTTTTGGCAAAATGTTACGGAGGTGACATAACCAGAAAGAGAAAGCTCCTTGAAAAGCAGAAGGAAGGAAAGAAACGTATGCGTCAGGTAGGCTCTGTAGAAGTTCCACAGGAAGCTTTCATGAGCGTTCTGAAGCTTGATTAAAAATATAAAAATGCAAAAAGACTGTGCAGATAAACTTGCACAGTCTTTTATCAATTTTCAAAGAAATTGCCATTACCAAATTTTCCGTGAGCCTATTTAGAATAGTTTCTATACATAAGGTAAAAATAATTTCATTATCATATTTGGAACAAATAAATAAAAAAGTTCCATTCAAATTTTGCAGTTTAATTGGACATACCAAAAGGTTATACAAAAACATTTTGAAAGGATGGATCTGATGAAAGCTGTGATTATGGCAGGTGGAGAGGGTTCACGTCTAAGACCGCTGACCTGTAATAGGCCAAAACCTATGGTGCCAATTGCCAACAGGCCTGTAATGGAGCATATTATTGAGCTTTTGAAAAAATACGGGATCAGGGATATTGCGGTAACCTTGCAGTATATGCCGGAAAAGATTAAAGACTATTTTGACGATGGAAGCGAGTACGGAGTTAACCTTAAATATTTTACGGAAGATGTTCCCCTTGGCACAGCCGGAAGCGTAAAAAATGCCGAGGAATTTTTGGATGAGACATTTATAGTTATAAGCGGAGATGCTCTGACGGATATTAATTTGCAACAGGCTCTTGAGTTTCACAATAAGAACCGGTCTATTGCGACACTGGTTTTAAAGAAAGTTGAGTGTCCTATAGAATATGGGGTTGTTGTAACAGGTGCAGATGGAAAAATTAGAAGATTCCTTGAAAAACCAAGCTGGGGAGAGGTTTTCAGCGATACTGTAAATACAGGTATTTATGTCTTGTCCCCTGAGGTACTTAAATATTTCGAAAAAGGAGTTGTTTTTGATTTCAGTAAGGATTTATTCCCAATCCTTTTGAAAAAAGATGAGCCAATGTATGGTTTTGTAACTCAAGATTACTGGTGTGATATTGGTGATCTTGATGCTTATGTTGGGGTACACACCGATATTTTGGATAAAAAGGTTAACATAAATATTAATGCCCGGGAAATAAGACAGGGAGTTTGGGCCTCAGAAGGAGCAGTAATATCAAAAGAAGCTGTAATCAAGCCTCCTGTATTAATAGGAAAAAATTCTGTTATAAAGGACGGCAGTGTACTGGGGCGCTACTCCGTAATAGGAGAGGACTGCCATATTGGTGAAGGCAGTACCACCAAAAGGAGTATTCTGTGGAATGGCTGCGTTTTGAAAAATAATGTACAGCTAAGAGGAAGCGTACTTTGCAGTAATGTTAAATGTAGGGAGAAAACAGCGGCTTTTGAAGGAACCGTTGTCGGTGAGAATTGTATTCTGGGTGAAAATTCCTTAATAAAGCCAGGAATAAAAGTCTGGCCTGAAAAGCACATTGACATGGGCACGGAAGTATGTTCAAACGTTGTTTGGGGTTCCAGATATTCAAAAAACCTTTTTGGAAGTAGAGGAATTTCCGGTGAAATTAATGTAGATATAACACCTGAATTTGCATCCAGATTGGCTGCGGCCTACGGTGCTGTATGTAAAAAGGGTGCAGGACTGGCTGTCAGCTGTGATGAAGATGATGCTTTGAAAATGATAAAAAATGCCTGTCTGTCAGGGATGCTTTCAGCAGGTGCAGAAGCCTATGATTTGGGAACATCATTGTTGCCGGTTGTCAGGTCTGCCATACGCTATTATAATTTAGCCGGTGGTATTCATATTTCGGAAGCAAATAAAAAAGGCAAAATTGTAATAGATATTTTGGATAATCTGGGAAGAAATATTTCCAGAAATCAAGAGAGAAAAATTGAAAACTGCTATATCAGGGAAGACTTCGCCAGATGCGAGGCAGATGAAATAAAAACAGTAATTAATGTTCCCGATCATAAAGTATTCTATATACGCAGTATTATAAACCATACAATATCAGAAAATCATGATTTAAAAATAGCTTTAATCGCACCCCCTGGTGATTTAAAGAGTATAGTGTCAACATTATTAAACGAGTTTAATTGCCGATATGAATTTGTAAATACAAAAGAAACCCATGATAAAAGAAAAAGCCTTTTTTCCGATTTAAAAGCACTTTCTCAAGTTGTGAAACACGGAGGCTTTGATGTGGGAGTTTATTTTGCAAACTCATATGATAAGATATTCCTTATAGATACGAAGGGCAGAGTAATAGCTGACGACTTGTATATGGCGCTTATTTCATACATTCATTTGAAATTAAAAGCCGGCAACAAGGTTATAGTTCCATTGAATGCCAGCAATGTAATTGAAAAAATGGCAGGCGAGAATAAAGATAGGGTTGTAAGAACAAAGACCTCAACCAAAGAGCTAATGAGCAGGATACTTGAGGATGAACATGACGAAAGTATGTTGGATTTCTTTGCAATGAATTTTGATCCGATAGAAGCTTTTGTCAGAATAATAGACTATATGGCGTTTAGAGGAACAAGCCTTGCAAGGATAGTGGACTCGATACCCGATTTTCATATCATAAAAAAAGATGTAAAATGCTCCTGGTCTGCAAAAGGAAAGGTCATTAGAGCTATTATCGAGGAAAATTCAAACAGTGTAGAAACAATTGAAGGAGTTAAAGTAGTAGGTGATAAGGGATGGGTTCTCGTATTGCCGGATGCGGAAAAACCTGTTTGTAGGGTAATAGGGGAAGGGTATACGCAAGAATTTGCCCATGAATTAACAGATATTTTTGTAGATAAAGTAAAATCAATCAGCCAAAACAAGATAACTTAAAAATTAATGCATCTGACTCTATAAGTTTCAGATGCATTTTTAAACAAAATAAGAGGTATGATATCTGCAAAGATTATTGATGTGAAATAACAAGTATTGTGGTAGAATTTACCTAAATGTAAAATGGAGTTGATCAGAATGAGAGTGTTTTTCGCTATTGAATTTGATGATGATATAAAGTCCTATTTATCTGAAATTCAGCAGGAAGTCAGACAGTATAGTGCTTCAGGGAATTTTTCATTAAAGGAAAATTTCCATCTGACTTTGAGATTTATAGGTGAACAGAGTATGGAGCGGGTCGACAATCTGAAACAGGTATTAAGAGATACAGCCCGGTTTCAGGAGTTTCAGCTTAAATTGGAAAAAATGGGAAGTTTCAAGAAAGGAAACAGAAGTATAATATGGTTGGGACTGGAAAAAAGTTCTCAGCTTCAACAGCTGTATAATAATATGGAAAATATCCTATCTCAAAACGGATATCAAAAGGAGGAAAGAAGCTATAATCCTCACATAACTCTGGCAAGGGAAGTAAAAATAATGGATTTTAACAGTATGGCAGAAAAAACAGAAATTGAGAAGCTTACTGTAAAAGTTAAATCAATCTCTCTGATGGAGAGTAAGCGAATTAATGACAAGCTTGCTTATATTCCGTTGGAAAGGATTCAACTGCTGCTTACCTGACACATTAAAAAAGTTACAGATTCGTCTAATTGTATTCAAGTAATTATAATGATAAAATATTACTCAAATAGCATTTATAGCATTTTAGGACATGGGTTACAAAAGACACTTATACGGAGGTAAAAATGAAAAGAATTAATTTAGCAAAATGTGCAGTTCTCGTTTTTGTTTTCATTTTATGCACTACAAATAGCTTTGCAGCCGGATCTACACTTAGGATAAACGGGCAGGAATTATCTGAAGGAATAAAAACTATTGAGGGTAAGCAGTATATTTCTGTAGATGCTCTATCCTCTCATTTAGATGGAGTTACCGTAACGCAGGGGAACAGTTCAATTGAAATAAATTCATCAGATAGAATATCAAATGTAGTATCAAAAGTAAGCCCCTCTGTTGTTGGAATTATTGGAAAATTGAAAGAAAGCAGTTACGAATATGATGAAACGTCAGACAATATCGTATTTGGTACAGGCGTTATATATCGTAGTAACGGTTACATAGTGACAAATGCTCATGTTGTAAAAGATATGGAGAGCATTGTTGTAGTCCTTTCAAACAGTAAAGCATACAAGGCAAGGCTCAAAGCTATTGATGAGGATCTTGATCTGGCAGAAATAAAGATTGATAAAGGGGGTCTCCAACCCGCATCTTTTGGAGATATTTCAAAAGTAGCAGTGGGTGATGAAGTTGTTGCAATAGGGACACCATTATCCTTCGGATTGAGAAATTCTGCTACAAGGGGAATAATCAGCGGGATGAACAGGTCTGAAAACAGACAGTACAGATTTTTACAGACAGACGCTGCTATTAATTCAGGGAACAGCGGTGGCCCATTGGTAAATATGAAAGGTGAAGTTGTAGGAATAAATTCATGGGTTTATGCAGGAATAGGTGTACAGGGTATGGGATTTTCAATACCTGTAGACACGGTTAAATATGCCATAGACCAATTTGAGAAGTTTGGGAAAATCAGACGACCTTATCTTGGCTTGGCTTTTACCGACAGTATTACATCTATATACGGCTTACCCAATACCGCATCAGGAGTAACTGTAAAATCAATAGAAAAAAACGCTCCTGCTCAGAGATATAATATTAAAGTTGATGATAGACTGATTTCTATTAATGGCGTCAAGGTCAACTCAACAACAGACTACAATGAAGAAATGAAGAAGTATCTGCCTGGCGACATTGCTGAATTCAAATTACAGCGTGATAACCGGGAATTGGATATTACTATTACCTTTGGAGAAAAATAACATTAAATAAGGGCGTGCAGATATGAAAATTAAGAAATATATAAGTATTCTCATTGTTTTGACAATTCTTTTGACAAGCATTTCAGGTACATATGCAGCTGACGATAACAAGACGATAATAGAATTCAGGGCAGGCATCAACCGGATTTGTGTTAATGGAAATTATTCGGACATAACCGAAGCACCATACATTATTGACGGTACTTTTATGATACCTCTGGAGTGGTTTGCAGATACCATTGGTGCGGAAGTAAGCAAAACCTCCGAGAGAAGTGAAAGTATAATTTACAGCGGAAATAGTGCTGAGATAAGTATAGGTCAAACCGTATACACATCAAACTATGAACAAAAGATCATGTCCGTTGCTCCGGTACAGAAAAATAACAGTACCATGGTCCCTACGGATTTTATATCATCCAATTTTCCAGTGACTGTGACAAATGATGTGGATAGAGGCACAGTGAAAATTGTTCTTGAAGACGACGGTGCATTAAGCGATTTGTCATTTCTTACAGGCGGTATAAGTACACCTAAAATAGGTAATAGCTTTTTTGGATGGAGTCTTAGTGTGCCTTCCGGGTCAAGAATTATATCAAACAGTTTCAAGTCCGACTCCATTCAGTTGACAAACGAGGGCAGAGGGTTGTATTTTGAAATTAAGGTTGAAGCCAAAAACGGCAGGACATTGACACAATATTCAAATACATTCAAGCTTGAGAACAGTACCGAAGAATCTAATTTAAACTTAAAAGCTAAAGTCCCGTACTTTGAGTGTTCAGGTATAACTGAATACGATGAACCTACAAGAACAAGGATATATGATAAAGGTCAGTATTTTTACTCTTTGACATTAGGATGCTATGACGGAAGTGTTTCTTCCAAACATCTGATAACGGACAAGTATTATTCAGATATTATAAGCTCCTTTAGCCTTGAATATAAGGGCAATGTAAAAGGAGTACAGGATCTTTCAAAAGTAGTTAACGGTAAAGTTAACTATTATAACTATATTTCATTCTCATCCCGTAATAAGTACCTTTCATGGTCTATGGATATTCCTGCAAACTGGAACAATCTACAGATTTCAAGTAATCAGTTAACAACTTTTCTGGGACTTGATACAAAACACTATGTTCAAATTGCTGTAAACATTTTGGGAGAGAAGACTTTGGGACAATATGTGGAGAATATTAAAAAAGGTTATGACAAAAACTTTAGTCCAAAGTCATATACCTTTGTCAGTGCCGGAGAAAGAAATTTAGCCGGAACGACCGCTAAAAACCTAAAGCTCAAGATAAAACAGGGTGGCAAAAGCTACATTATTGACGAATATTATTTCCAGAATGGTTCATTTGTATATGAAATATCATTAAAACTTCCTGAAAAAGAATATTCAAAAGCAAAAAGCGAATATCTGAATACGGTTGATAAAATAACAATATTCAGCGAAAAAGGAGATAAGCTGGTTGAAGAAATAAGTGATTTTAACGCCTCAAAAGAGGAGGACAGGGTATCTCCAAATGACAAACCCTTTAATTATGCAAATAAAGCCTATAAATGGAATTTGAAAATACCGGGCTACTGGACGGATACCAATATGTATAACACTATACAATTCAACAATCCAAATTCAAACGCATTTATAATGATTGAGGCTAATAAGAATACTCCTGAAATCGAAAATCTTTCAGACAAGGAACTTAGCTCGATTATGTCAATGCCTGGTTATAAACTCACCTCAAAAAGTACCACATCTGACAAGGGAACGAAAGTCAGAAACTATACATACCGAGCTGAGGATGAAGAACAGGATTTGTACGGAACTGCACAAATCCACGTTTTTGAAAAAGGAAATAATTCATATATATTTATGAGCTTCTTGCCGGACCTGACCGCTACTGATAAGGCAATCAAGGAGATTAATGATATTTGGAAATCATTCACAGTCACAAAATAAAGGTGTAATATGAGAGACAGGATACAACCATTGGCATACAGGATGTCGCCAAGAATAATTGATGAATTTGCCGGACAGAAACATATAATAGGCAAGGACAAGATGCTCTACAGAATGATAAAGGCCGACAGGATAACCTCTATCATTTTGTACGGCCCACCGGGTACCGGAAAAACCTCTCTGGCAAGAATAATAGCAAATACAACCCAATCCAGTTTTGAAAAGCTGAATGCTGTTACCTCAGGTGTAGCAGATATTAAAAGGATAGCGGCTGATACACAAAACACCATGCTAAATCAAAATGGAAGAACAGTATTGTTTATAGACGAGATTCATAGATTTAACAAAGCTCAGCAGGACGCACTGCTTCCATTTGTTGAAGATGGCTCTATTGTACTTATTGGTGCTACTACGGAAAATCCGTTTTTTGAAGTAAATAAGGCATTAATATCAAGATCTACGGTATTTATGCTTAAACCTCTTGAAAGTGCTGATATAAGAGAGTTGTTAAAATATGCTCTTGAGGATAAGGAAAGAGGGCTGGGAAACTACGAGATTAATATAACAGATGAAGCAATTGATTACCTTTGTGAGGTTAGTTCTGGGGATGCCAGGACTGCATTGAATTCTCTTGAGCTGGCAGTTCTTACTTCGGAGCTTGGCGAAGGCGGAAAAATATACATTGGAATTGATACAATAGAACAATGTGTTCAAAAAAAGGCTATACGTTTTGATAAAAACGGTGAAGAGCATTATGACAATATCAGTGCTTTCATAAAGTCAATGAGAGGCAGTAATCCCGATGCAGCAGTATTTTATCTGGCAAGGGCTCTTTATGCAGGTGAAGATGTTGAATTCCTTGCCAGAAGAATAATTATATGTGCATCAGAGGATGTAGGAATGGCAAACCCCACAGCATTACAGGTAGCCGTTGCTGCAGCACAGGCGGTTAAAATGATAGGTATGCCTGAGTCAAGGATAATACTTGCTCACGCCGCCGTTACTGTAGCTTGTAGTCCGAAATCCAATTCAGCATATATGGCAATAAACAAGGCATTATCACATGTAGAATCAAAAAATACCGGAAGTGTTCCGATGCATTTGAGAAATGCCGCAGCAAAGGGAATGGAACAACTGGGGTACGGTATAGGATATAAATATGCACATGACTATAAAAACAACATAGTCAAGCAAGAGTTTCTCCCTGATGAAATGAAGGGAACAATATACTACAACCCTACTCAAAACGGGTATGAAGCAAGAATAAAAGAATGGCTTGAAAAATGGAGGTAAAAAAATGGAGACTAGTACTTTAAAGAGAGTTTTAGCATGGGTATTACTTGCAGGTTTTGTACTATTGTTATTAAATATAGCAATATTCCATGTTTTAATTATGCCAAGTGTGGCATTGTATTTAATAATAGCTATATTTTTTATATTTGCAAAGCCAAGGTTGGCAAGAGAACACAAAAATACCACAGATACCGTCAGCAATGAAATAGAGCCGGAAATTGAAAAAAATAAAGAAAACTAAGAATAATAATAAATCCACAGTAAATAATATCCTAGTAAAGACTATGGATATATTGAGGTGGATTTATGATTGTTGCGGTTTCTTCAAATCTTTTGGATATTGCAGACGGGTTAAAAAAAAGGGGGTACACGGTAGTCGACCTGTATTCCTACAAAAAGCCTGTGGATGCGGTGGTTTATCAAGGAAAAAACTTTGATTTCTCGGCAATTACCGAAGATAATGTTAGTTCCAATGCTGCTACAGGCAGTACAGGGTACGGAGTTTTTATAGTATGCTCAAACGGTAAGAGTATTGACGAAATTGATTATATGCTTAAGACAAGGTGTTATAGTTCGTTTTTTTAGCCTAATAGAGCCATAAAAAAATTTTACAGATACTTGCATTAACTTTGTTAATGTGTTAACATCTGATTAAATCATAGTAATTTAATTGGAATTAAGGTAATTAGCTTTGAAACAGGATTTTTAAAAAGCTGATTGCCTAAATTAATTTTTATAAGGGACGTGGAGGTTAAAGTGAAAGTATCAACAAAAGGAAGGTATGGACTCAGGGCTATTGTTGATCTCGCTGCCCATGAAAGTGAAGGACAGGTTTCTTTGAAAAGTGTTGCTGAAAGGCAGAAACTTTCTGAAAACTATCTTGAACAGTTATTTTCATCCCTAAAAAAGTCTGGGCTTGTTAAAAGTATAAGGGGAGCTCAAGGCGGATACCTATTGGCGAAGCCGGCAGATAAAATAACCGTTGGTGATATTTTGAGATCTCTTGAAGGAACACTATGTCCTGTAGAGTGCATTGACCCGGATTTGCCCACCAGTTGTGACAGGGCAGATGTATGTGTTACTGCAGACGTATGGGCGAGGATACGAGATAAAATTAATGAGGTAGTTGACTCAATAACTCTGGCTAATCTTGTCTCCGATTTGGAGAATAAAACTAATAATGATTATATTTACTACATATAAGCTGTTTTTGTTGCTTCTTGCAGGGGTATAATTAAAATAAATACAATTTTCACATATATAAAAGGGAGTGTTAGTGATGGAGGATAGAACAGTATACTTAGATCATGCTGCAACCACATATGTTAAACCTGAAGTATTTGAAGATATGAAACCGTATTTCAGTGAGCATTTCGGAAATGCTTCGTCTATATATAGTTTGGGCCGTGACAGCAAAAAAGCTGTAGAAGAGTCCAGGGAAAAGGTTGCAAAAGCAATAGGTGCAGAACCCAAAGAGGTATACTTCACCGGCTCAGGAAGTGAAGCAGATAACTGGGCACTTAAAGGAATAGCAGCTGCATACAAGAAAAAGGGAAATCATATTATCACATCAGCTATTGAGCATCCTGCAATAATGGGTTCATGCAAATATCTTGAGGGTGAAGGTTTTGAGATAACATATATTCCTGTAGACAGTGACGGACTTGTATCACCTGAACAGATAAGAAATGCAATCAAGGAAAATACAATACTTATCAGCATAATGTTTGCAAATAATGAGATAGGTACTATTCAGCCTATAAAGGAAATCGGTGCCATCGCAAAGGAAAAGGGAGTTTTATTCCATACGGATGCCGTACAGGCCGTTGGAAATGTAAATATAGATGTTAAAGATTTGAATGTAGACCTCCTTTCTTTATCAGGTCATAAATTCTACGGACCAAAAGGCATAGGAGCGTTGTATATAAAGAAGGGCGTTAAGATTTCTTCCTTTATCCACGGGGGACAGCAGGAGCGTGGAAAGAGAGCCAGTACAGAAAATGTTCCGGGCATAATTGGTTTAGGAAGAGCAATTGAGCTTGCAACGGAAAACCTTGATGAATACAACAAGAAACTCATTGAACTTAGAGAAAAAACTATAGAGGGTCTGTTTGCAAAAGTTCCTTATATCAAGTTAAACGGACACAGGCATAACAGATTACCCGGTAATGTAAATATTTCATTTGAATTTATAGAGGGAGAATCGCTTCTTCTTATGCTTGATATGAAGGGAATATACGGTTCAAGCGGATCAGCCTGCTCATCAGGTTCACTTGACCCTTCTCATGTTCTTTTAGCTATAGGTTTACCCCATGAAATTGCACATGGTTCATTGAGGCTTACTTTTGGGGATGAAAATACTCAGGAAGATGTTGATTATATACTTGAGGTAATACCTCAGATGGTTACCAAACTAAGAGATATGTCACCACTTTGGGAAGCTGTAAAAGATAAAAAGTAAATTAATCAAAACATATATTATATAGGGAAAAGAGGTATATAAAATGTATAGTGAAAAGGTTATGGACCATTTCTCAAATCCCAGAAATGTTGGGGAAATAGAAGATGCTAACGGTGTAGGTCAGGTTGGAAACCCGAAATGCGGGGATATAATGAAAATGTATCTTAAAATAGAAGATAATATAATTGTTGATGCAAAGTTCAAGACTTTTGGATGCGGGGCGGCTGTTGCAACAAGTAGTATGGCAACTGAGCTAGTTAAGGGTAAAACAGTTGAAGAAGCAATGAAAATCACAAACAAGGCTGTTGCAGAAGCTCTGGACGGACTACCTCCGGCAAAGATGCACTGTTCTAATCTTGCGGAAGAAGCAATAGGAGCTGCATTGTTAGACTACAGAAAAAGAAACGGATTAGTTGACCCAAATGAAGGCGAAGATTGTACGGGTGAATGTTCATCTTGCCACCACAGCCATGGACGTGAGGAAGACTTTGAAGACGAAGAATAGAATTTGTGCAGGAGATATATAATGGGTTCAAAAAAAGTAATGCTTGGTATGAGCGGCGGCGTTGACAGTTCTGTAGCT
>JAEZIU010000346.1 GCA_023436485.1 Bacillota bacterium
ATATACTGTGCATTGGTATTAACAATCTGCCCCATGAGCAACTCTGTACCAACGGCTAATATTTCTGCTCTCATATTTGTGCCTCCGTTATAAAGTAAATAAATCATATTTATTTATTATACAACATCAATACAAAATAGTAAGCAAACATTTGAAAAAAGGAATTAATTTAAGAAATGGAATTACATAAAAGAAATTTGAGTTCAATAATGAGTTTAATTATAACATAATTATGTAGGCTTTCAAGTACTTTTTCACCATATTATATATTTATTTTTATTATCGTTATATAATACTTTTATAAATTATTTACCAGTACAGATGATTGAAGATATAAAATCAAAGGAGAATTATTATGAAGGCATTATTTATTGGTGGAACAGGCATTATAAGTTCGGCAATTTCATCCTCTTTGGTTAAACAAGGCTGGGAACTTTATCTTATTAACAGGGGCAACAGGGCTGATAGAATTCCTGCAGGAGCAAAACTTTTAAAGGCTGATATAAATGACGAAGCACTTGTAAGTTCTCTTATAAAAGATCAGAATTTTGATGTTGTGGCAGATTTTATTGCCTTTGTACCTTCGCAGGTTGAACGTGATATCAGACTTTTCTCAGGCAAAACCAAGCAATACATGTTTATTAGTTCCGCATCAGCATATCAAAAGCCACTGTCTGATTTCCGTATAACAGAATCAACACCACTTGCAAACCCTTATTGGGAATATTCACGAAATAAAATTGCCTGTGAAGAACTGCTAATGGCAGAATACCGCAGCAACGGATTCCCTGTAACTATTGTACGTCCCAGCCACACATACGACGATAGCAGTATTCCTCTTGGCGTTCATGGAAATAACGGTAGCTGGCAGGTAATAAAGAGGATGCTGGAAAACAAGCCTGTAATTATTCACGGTGACGGAAGCTCTTTATGGACTTTAACTTATAACACTGATTTTGCCAAAGGCTTTATTGGTTTAATGAGTAATGTTCATGCTATTGGTGAGGCGATTAACATTACATCTGATGAAAGCCTTACATGGAACCAGATATATCAGATAATCGCTTCTACTTTAGGAGTAAAACTCAATGCTGTACACATTGCAACCGATTATCTTGCAGCTTGCAGCGACTATGATTTCACAGGTTCCCTTTTGGGTGATAAGTCAAACACAGTTGTATTCGACAATTCAAAATTAAAAAGGTTGGTTCCAGGATTTAATGCTTCTGTACGTTTCGATCAGGGAGTCAGATTAGTTTTGGAAAATATTCTTTCCCATCCTGAATTCCAGACTGAAGATAAGGAATTTGATGCTTGGTGTGATAAAATTATTAATAATTATATTAATTCTATGAAGAAATAATTATTTATATCGTATAAACATTTAATATGCCGGAGCCACAGAGCAGGACCTACTTTATAATAAATTCTGTTTACTGTTCCGGCATTTATTTTAATTAGAATACTAACGGTTTAAAGTTTTATTAATTACGTCCATGATTTGCTCCATTTGATTATGAAGAAAAAAGTGTCCGCCATCAAACTCAATAATGTCTACATTGCCGGATGTGTAGTCTCCCCATTTTTTTAATCCTTCAAAGCTGGTCATTTTATCTTCTTTTCCATCAAAAACTGTTATGTCACAACTTAATTTTTCGTCTTTTTCAATATAATTATATTCTTCTATCAACTTATAATCCGACCTTAGTATAGGCAAAAAGATATTACGCAATTCCCTGTTTTCAAAAACCTCTTTTGGTGTACCTCCGAGTTCATAAACCTCATGTATAAATGCTTCATCGGGTAAATCATATGTTTTTTTACAATTCTTATAAAGTATAGGAGGACACCGTCCTGAAATAAATAGGTGCAGCGGCTCTACTTTTTTGTTTTTGAGAATTTTTTGTGCTAGCTCAAGCACAATGGAGCTTCCCATGCTGTGTCCAAACAAAACAAAGGGTTGTTCATCCACAGATGTAGATATTTTATCGTAAACATCATTTATTACTTCCGCCATATTTTTGTTTAATGGCTCGCTCATCCTTTGTCCTCTCCCTGCAAGTTCCACAGGCGTTACTTTTATATTTTTGTCAGCAAAATGTTTTAACTTGGAATATATGCTTGAGGAACCCCCTGCATATGGAAAGCAAAACAGATTAATTGTATTTTTCATAATACTCCTCTTAATAAATAGTATAAGTACTTATTCCCAAACATTACTACCCAACCCAATATATTATATATTATACAGTTTTGGATTTCCATAGTTCGTGCATAATCCTCAAAAACTTCACAAATTTATAAATTTCTGTTAAAATAAAAGTCGGGATTTAAGCCAAACAGCTGTTTTATGAAAGGTTGGGGTTTCTTGGTTAATTTATATGGAATAAATTTTTCATCTTTTACTGATGAAGCTAAATTGAATTTATTAAAAACATTAATTTCTGATGAAAGAAAAGCTAAAATGGATAGATTTGTTTTTAAAAAGGATTCTATTAGGTGCCTTCTTGGCGAAATCATTGCCAGGTATGCCATAAGTAAACATCTTAATTGTAAAAACAGCGATATAAGTTTTAAAGTGGATTCTTTTGGTAAACCATGTCTTGACAGCCCGAATGATTCTGTTTTCTTTAATATATCCCATTCCGGTGATTGGGTTGTCTGTGTTCTTTCAAGCAGCCCCTGCGGAATTGACATAGAATTTATTAAGGAAACAGATTTCGGCATTGCGAAAAGGTTCTTTACACAAGAAGAGTATGAAAGTCTTATGAGTCAGCCAGCACATTATCGTACAAAATATTTCTTTATGCTTTGGACATTGAAGGAAAGTTATATAAAAACAGATGGAAGGGGGTTATCACTACCTCTTGATTCCTTCTCTTTTAAATTAGGCTCCGGTCAGATATCACTTTCAACTAAAAATATGCTTACAAATTGCTTTTTCAAGCAATTTATTATTGACGATGCCCACGTTATGTCCGTGTGTGCTCAGGACAGCTGTTTTCCGGATGAAACAACCCATATATCAGTCGATGATATCCTTAATACATTAATTTAACAGATAGTAATAAAGACTTTAAAGGCTGTCTCAACAATATGCGAGACAGCCTTTAATAAATTTTATGCACAATAAATCTTGTCGCTTGGTAGTATTTCTATTCCGTATTTCAATAAAGTTTCTATTGCCGTTTCAGGGTTTTCAACTCTCAAAATAACAAATGCTTCATTACCTGTTTTTCCTACAAAAGCATACATGTACTCAATGCTTATACCATTATCCTGAAGTATGTCCAATGCCTTTGCAAGTCCTCCCGGTTTATCTTCAACACCGATTGCTATTACGCTGGTACAGCTTACCGTAAACTGCTGCTCACTCAAAAAGCGCTCAGCATCTTCCGGCTTATTAACAATAAGTCTCAATATGCCAAAGTCTGTAGTATCAGCTATAGACATGGCGCAGATATTAATGCTATTATCCGCAAGTGTTCTGGTTACATCAGCCAACCTTCCTGATTTGTTTTCTAAAAAAACTGAAATTTGTTTTACAAGCATGGTTAACAGGCCTCCTTTATAATTGTTAATGAATGACTTTAACCCTTATTAAATAACCCTTTTGTCAATAACTCTTTTTGCCTTGCCCTCGCTGCGCTGAATGGTTTTGGGTTCAACCAGCTTGATTTTTGCAGCTATTCCCAAAGTACTGTTAATTTCCTTAGATATCTTCTTTTCTACATCTTCCAGCCTTTTTACTTCATCTGAGAATAAGCTTGGAGTGATTTCAACCTGAATTTCCAGTGTATCCAAATTGTCTTTTCTATCAACTACCAACATATAATGAGGTGCAGTTTCACCAATTGATAATAGAACACTTTCCACCTGTGAAGGGAAAACATTTACACCTCTGATTATGAGCATGTCGTCTGTTCTACCGGCAACCTTGTTCATTCTTACTTCTGTACGTCCACATTCACATTTATCATAATTCAAAGAAGAAAGATCTCTGGTTCTGTACCTTATTAACGGAAGTCCTTCTTTTGTAATAGTTGTAAAGACAATTTCACCTTCTGAGCCTTCAGGTAGGACTTCACCTGTCTCAGGATCAATAATTTCCGGGATAAAATGGTCTTCGGGTATATGCATACCACTCTGATATTCACATTCACATGCAACTCCCGGCCCTATTACCTCGCTTAACCCGTATATATCAAAAGCTTTAATTTTTAGCCTGTCCTGTATTTCCTGCCTCATGCTTTCCGACCAAGGCTCCGCCCCGAAAATACCGGCCTGCAGCTTTAAATCACTTCTCTTGATTCCCAGTTCTTCCATCTCTTCAGCCAAATATAAAGCATAAGAAGGTGTGCATGCAAGATGAGTTGTACCGAAATCCTGCATAAGTGAAAGCTGTAACTTTGTGTTTCCTGATGAAGTAGGTATAACCGTTGCTCCAAGTTTCTCTCCACCATAATGAGCACCCAGGCCCCCGGTAAACAATCCGTAACCGTAAGAAATTTGCAGGAAAGAGTCTTTTCCTGCTCCTGCTGCTGTAAATGTTCTGGCGATAACCTCTGACCAAACATCAAGGTCATTTTTGGTATAACCTACAACCGTCTTCTTTCCAGTTGTTCCCGAAGATGCGTGGACTCTGACAATTTCACTCATAGGTACTGCAAACAGTCCGTATGGGTATGTATCTCTAAGATCCTGCTTATAGGTAAAGGGTAAATTTCTTAAATCATCAACAGACTTAACATCTCCCGGTAACATACCCTTTTCCTGCATCTTCTTTCTGTAAGTAGGTACATTTTCATATACCGATTTTACAGTTTTAATTAATCTTTCCGATTGAACCTTACGCATTTCTTCTCTGGACATACATTCGTATGCCTGATTCCAATATGACATAACATTTCACCCTCCCAAGAATAAATATAATTTATATATTCTTTTGCCATCATCCCACTCGGAATGGCTTTCAGGGTTTACTTACAAAATGTAGCCCCACACAAAAGCAATAGGCTTAAATCCTTAATTATGATAATTGTAACCTTCCTCAAAGGCTTTGATATTCACATCTAGCACCTTTGGAGGAACAACCTCATTTATGGCTTCCATAAATATGTTTTTATCAATACCTGCTAATTTCGCCATTACCCCCAACAAAACAATATTTACCGCTTTTATTGTTCCACATTCTTTTGCTATTTTTAGGGCGTCAAGTGAGTAAATTTTATATGATGTCTTTAATGTATCTAGTATGTTTTCAGGATACTTAGCCTTTCCTATAATTACAGGCATTGGATCAATCTCCTGCTCATTTACTATCATCTTACCGTCTTTATGCAGATAATCCACCCACCTAAGTGCTTCAAGCTGTTCAAAGGCAATAATAAGATCAGCCTCGCCTTTTTCTATCAGAGGTGAATATACCTTTTCTCCATACCTTACATATGTAACAACGCTGCCGCCTCTCTGGGACATACCGTGTACCTCTGAGACCTTAACGTCAAAATTCAGTTTCAATGCAACTGTTCCCAGTATTCTGCTGGCCAGGAGAGTTCCCTGTCCGCCAACGCCAACTATAAGAAGATTTAGTTTTTTCACCTTATTCACCTGCCCTTTCGATAGCACCGAATCCGCATATCTTGGTGCAGAGCTTGCAACCTACACAAAGTGCAGGGTTTATTTCAAGGTGATCGCCCTTTTCAACTATGGCCGGGCATCCTATTTTCATGCACATTCTGCACTTTTTACATTTATCCTGTATTATTCTGTGGCTTCCTTCATATTTAACATGTTTTAAAAGTGCACATGGACGCTGAGAAATTATTACTGAAGGTTCGTCTGCATCTGTTTCAGCTTTTACAACCTTCTCAAATTCTTTTATATCAAAAGGATCTACAACAGTAACCCTATCAACACCCACCGATTTGCAAAGAAGTTCAAGATCTACCTGTTTTGTAGGTTCTCCCTTGATTGTAAATCCGGTTGTTGGATTATGCTGGTGACCCGTCATTCCTGTAATTGAATTATCAAGTATAATTACAGTAGAGTTACCTTTATTATATACGATATCTATTAAACCCGTAATACCTGAATGTATAAAAGTTGAATCGCCGATTACTGCTACGGTCTTTTTCCTGAATTCAGCTCCGCGTGCTTTTTCTAACCCGTGGGCAACACCAATGCTTGCGCCCATGCACACACATATATCCATTGCTTCGTTAGGAGGCAATGC
>JAEZIU010000029.1 GCA_023436485.1 Bacillota bacterium
TTTTGCTGACATTTGAAGCCCTCTCCTTTACCATTAATTTTTTCTGCTAGACCTATAATTATAAATAATATGCAAACTGTCTTTTCTAATATAATATTCAATTAATTGACTTATATTAATATACATGGAATAAAAATTATGTTCCTGACGGTAGCAGCACCTTGATGTCAGGTTAGCTTATTGCTAACTAATTATAGATTACATATATAATAATGTCAAGAATGTTTTATCCAATATTTTACATATCATTTCTTGATTATGATCGAATACTTATATAAGTATCTCAATATATTTTAATAATATAATTCAAAAATCAGGAAGATAGTTCCTTATCCTTTAGAATTACATCATGGGCTCCGCCTTCTTTGATGCTTGTTGCAGATACCAGTGTTATTCTGGCTTTCTGCTGGAGGTCGGATACCGATAAGGCACCGCAGTTGCACATTGTAGACTTAATCTTGTATATAGTGGTATCAAGATTGTCTTTCAGCTTACCTGCATAGGGAACGTATGAGTCTACTCCCTCTTCAAAGCCAAGCTTTGCTTCCCCTCCCATGTCATATCTCTGCCAGTTTCTTGCACGGTTTGAACCTTCTCCCCAATATTCCTTTACAAAGTTTCCTCCAACCTTTAATTTTCTGGTTGGACTTTCGTCAAATCTTGCAAAATATCTTCCCAGCATTATAAAGTCTGCACCCATTGCCAACGCCAGCACCATATGATAATCATGTACTATACCACCGTCAGAACATATAGGTACGTATATTCCTGTCTCTTTCATGTATTCATCTCTTGCAGCTGATACCTCAATAAGAGAGGATGCCTGTCCACGTCCAATACCTTTTTGTTCTCTTGTTATGCATATAGAGCCGCCGCCAATACCAACCTTTATAAAATCAGCACCTGCATTTACTAAATACCTGAAACCTTCTTTGTCTACTACATTTCCTGCACCAACTTTTACTTCTTCATTATATGTTTCCTTAATCCATTTAATTGTTTCTGACTGCCATTCGCTGTATCCGTCCGATGAGTCTATACAAACGATATCTACTCCGGCTTCAACCAGTGTAGCTACTCTTTCCTTGTAATCACGGGTATTTATACCGGCTCCGACTATAAGGCTTTTGCTCTTATCCAACAATTCGTTTGGATTTTCCTTGTGGCTGTCATAGTCTTTTCTAAATACTACATACATCAATTTTTGATTGCTATCTATTATTGGAAGACTATTTAGCTTATGTTCCCATATTAAATCATTTGCTTCTTTTAATGATGTTTTTTCATTTCCGTATATTAACTGTGAGAATGGAGTCATAAAGCTGCTTATCTCTTCATCAAGAGACGCTCTGCTGAGTCTGTAATCCCTGCTTGTAACTATTCCAAGAAGCTTACCTGTAGGTGTTCCATCTTCTGTAATAGCGATGGTGGAATGTCCTGTTTTTTCCTTCATTGCCACTACATCTCTAAGTGTATTGTCAGGACGAAGATTGCTGTCACTTACTACAAAACCAGCTTTATATTTTTTAACCTTCCTTACCATTTCAGCCTGAGTTTCGATGCTTTGTGATCCATATATAAATGATATACCTCCGCACTTTGCCAATGCTATTGCCATGTTGTTATCTGAAACAGACTGCATTATTGCTGAAGCAACCGGTATATTCAACTCAAGGGAAGGTTTTTCCCCCACTTTATGCTTAGCTATTGGTGTCTTTAGAACAACATTATCCGGTATACATTCCTTGGTGCTGAGATTTGGAACTAAGAGGTATTCACTGAAAGTCCTCGAAGGTTCGTTGTAATAAAAAGCCATTTTTTAAAATTCCTCCTTATATGACATTTGTAAATTTATTTAAATATTATAATACTGTTTGCTATTGTTATTCAAAAAGCAAAGAACAAAAACGTCCTTTGCCTTAGGTTTCAAATTTATTCAAAAACCTTTCTTGGAATATATTTCTTAAATGATTCAATCATTTTAGGATGTGGTTCGAAAAATATAAGTATTTTCTCACCGTCTTTTACTGTAGAAATAAAGTAAACTTCATTTGAATCCATTGATGTTACAGCACTTAATCGATTCTTGATGTTACCGTAACTTTGATTATATTGCCCGCTTGTCATTTTTGCAACTATTTCAAAATCCTTGCAGGAACCACTGAACACTCTTTTTCTTTTCCTCTGTGCTATTATCATATCTATATCTAAATCACCGTTGGTAACGATATATTCATATTCTACATTTCTGTTCCTTATCAGCATATAGCCGAGATATCCGATTGCTACAAGAACCAACGGCATGAAGCTTTGTAGGAAGCTCAATGAGCCAACTATCATGATTAACAGTAACCCAACTACAATTGTGGCTGCAATTATTATTGAGTCAGCAGCAGCTTTTTTACGTTTAACAATTTTTTCCATAAATATATCCATTTTTGCAAGACCCTCCTCATTGGAACTAACAAAGCATTTTTAAGCTTGTTAAAATAATAATAAATTAACAAGATAATATCAAGTATTTAGTGAAATTATTTTTATTTTTTCCATTTAAATACAAATAGAGGATGACTATTTTGTAGCCACCCTCTATATAACTTTTTTATTCTTAGTACATTCCGCCCATTCCGCCTGGCATTCCACCCGGCATAGCTGGTGCCTCAGGTTCAGGCTTATCAGCTACAACACTCTCTGTTGTCAGTACCATTGCTGCTACAGAAGCTGCATTTTGGAGAGCTGATCTTGTAACCTTTGCAGGATCAACTATTCCGCTTTCAATCATATTTATATATTTTTCGTTAAGTGCATCAAATCCGATATCTTTTTCGCTTGCTTTAATTTTGTCAACAATTACTGATCCCTCAAGACCTGCATTTGCTGCTATTTGTCTTACAGGTTCTTCAAGAGCTCTTAATATGATCTGAACTCCTGTCTTTTCATCACCTGTGGTTGTTTCAAGCAATTTTGCAACTTCCGGAATAACATTAATTAATGCTGTTCCACCACCGGCTACTATACCTTCTTCAACAGCAGCTCTTGTTGCAGCAAGTGCATCTTCAATTCTCAGTTTCTTTTCCTTCATTTCAGTCTCAGTTGCTGCACCAACCTGAATTACAGCTACGCCGCCTGACAGCTTAGCAAGTCTTTCCTGAAGCTTTTCTCTGTCAAAGTCTGATGTAGTATCTTCAATCTGAGTCTTGATGGAGTTAATTCTGGTCTTAATGTCTTCAGCACTTCCTGCACCATCAACTATTATTGTGTTTTCCTTTTGTATAATTACCTGTCTTGCTTTACCAAGCTGAGTTATCTGAGTTTCCTTGAGTTCAAGACCCAATTCTTCAGTGATAACTTCTCCGCCTGTCAATATAGCTATATCTTGAAGCATAGCTTTTCTTCTGTCACCAAATCCAGGTGCCTTAACAGCTACACAAGTAAATGTTCCTCTTAATTTGTTCAGGATAAGAGTTGTAAGAGCTTCTCCTTCCATATCTTCTGCGATTATAAGAAGTTTCTTTCCCTGCTGAACGATTTGTTCGAGAATTGGGAGTATATCCTGAATATTTGTTATTTTCTTGTCAGTTATAAGGATGTATGGATCATCCAAAACTGCTTCCATCTTATCTGTATCTGTAACCATGTAAGCTGATAGGTATCCTCTGTCAAACTGCATACCTTCAACTACTTCAAGGTTTGTTCCCATAGTCTTTGATTCTTCTACAGTGATAACACCGTCATTTGTTACTTTCTCCATTGCATCGG
>JAEZIU010000222.1 GCA_023436485.1 Bacillota bacterium
CAGAATCATTTTCACCTGAAATCATTGCATATTCAAATGTTATCCTTCTTTTTGTACTCTCTGTATATATCTTACATGCTGAAATTAATTTGTCAATACAATAAGCCTTATTAACCGGCATCATAGCAGACCTTTTATCATCTTTTGCACTATGAAGTGAAACTGAGAGTGTTATAGGAATATTTTCCTCTGCAAGTTGTAACATTTTAGGCACTACACCGCAGGTTGAAAGGGATATATTACGCATTCCTATCATCAATCCGTCAGGATGATTTACTATCTTTAAAAACTTAATTACATTTTCGTAATTATCCAGCGGTTCCCCGATTCCCATCAATACTATATGTCCAATCCTGTTTCCCGAGTCTTGCTGCATGGTCATTACCTGGTCAAGCATCTCACCGGGAGTCAGATTCCGTGAAAATCCTGCTCCTGTGGATGCACAAAACTTACAACCCATTCTGCACCCTGCCTGAGAAGATATACATGCTGTAAAACCATGCTTGTACTCCATTAGTACACTTTCAATAATATTACCGTCCTCCAGCTCAAATAAATATTTGACCGTAGAGTCAATTTTTGACTGGAGCCTATCAACTATTTTTAACCTGCTAATTTTTGTAACTTTTTCCAACTCATCTCTTAATGGCTTTGATATATTAGTCATATCCGAAAATGTTCTGATTCCGCTGTTTGTCCATTTAAAAATCTGCTTTGCTCTGAATTTCTGCTGTCCCATATTTGCCAGCATCTGTTCAAGTTCCTCTAAAGTCATATCCATTATATTTATCATAGTAGGTAGTTATTTCTCCCTTTTTATTTTACTTATAAAAAAGCCGTCTGTCTGATTAATATTCGGGAATAATTGAATATATCCTTCTGCTGAACTGGCTATATCGAGAGTTGGAGGCATAAGCTCCTTAAATCCTGTCAACGTAAAATCAGGATTTTCAGCAAGGAAATCCTGCACAATCTCCAGATTTTCTTGGGGCTGTATTGTACATGTACTGTAGATCATGTATCCTCCGACCTTTAAATACTTTGAAGCATTTTTGAGTATATCCCGCTGGAGGACGGTTATTTCCTTTAAATCGTTATCTGTCCGTGAGTATTTGATGTCCGGCTTTTTCCTGATTATTCCCAATCCCGAACACGGTGCATCTATTAAAACTCTGTCAGCTTTTCCAACAAGGGTATCATCAAGGCTGCAGGCATCATGAATATCAGTTTTTATGATATCTATCCCCAATCTGCTGCATGACTGCTCTATAAGATTGAGCTTGTGCTGATAAATATCTCTTGCTATAACTGTACCCTTGTTATTCATTAGCTGTGCCATATGTGTTGCCTTGCCTCCGGGTGCACTGCATACATCAATTACAGTTTCCCCTTCTCTTGGATCAAGGATTTTTGCCGCCAGCATTGAACTCTCATCCTGAACCTGGAAATATCCTTTTTTGAATGCTTCAAGGTTTGCTATAGAAGAGGGATTTTTCAATATTACTGCTTCCTCAACATACCTGCCCGGTTCTGCACTTATTCCTTCTTTATGTAGCATATCCAATAGCGTATTTCTGTCGGTTTTCAAGGTATTTGTTCTGATAATGAAATCAGGTACCTGATTATTACTTTTTAACAATTTCTCCGTAAACTCTGTCCCGAATAATTCTATCCATTTTTCTACCATCCAAACGGGATGTGAATATAAAATGCTTAAATAGCTTACAATATCATTTTTATCCGGATAAGGAATGCTATCCTTGTTTTTTGCTACGTTTCTGAGCACCGCATTTACGAACCTACTCGAAGCCTGATGCCCGTATCTTTTTGCAAGATCAACTGCTGTGTTACAGGCCGCCGAAACAGGTATTCTGTCTGTATGAAGAAGCTGATATACACCAAGTCTTAAAACATTTTTAATCCATGGTGATAGCTTTTTAAGCTTAATACTTGAGTATTTTCCTATAATGTAATCAATCTGCAAAAGCCATTTTACCGTACCATAAACCAGTTCTGTTGCAAATGACCTGTCAATTTCTCTAAGCTTTTCATTTTCAAGATGCCTGTTAACTGAAATATTTGAATATGCTTGATTTTCAGTAATATCGTATAAAATCTTTAATGCTGTTTCTCTTGCCAAATCTACTGCCACATTAACCTCCAAGACCCAAAAGCGTCTTTTCTAATAAAAATTTATTAATCCCTGTTCCTGCGTGAGTTCGCAAGCAGCAGTAACCTCAGAAAACTGGCAATTGCAACTAATGCAGATGCCACATATGTCATCGCTGCCGCGTTTAGTACCTTTTTCGCAGAATTGAGTTCTTCCGTCATAAGTATCCCTGTGCTATCCAACACGGCAATCGCCCTTTTACTGGCGTTGAACTCTACAGGGAGAGTTACCAGATAAAATATTATTGCCGCAAAAAACAAAAGCAGCCCGATATTTATAATTACCGGCCAGCCCAGGAACAAACCTAATATTGCTATATACGGACCTGCCGATGAACCAATCCCGGCTACCGGAACCAGGGTGCTTCGTAAAACAAGGGGGCCGTATTTTACCTTGTGTTGTATTGCAT
>JAEZIU010000140.1 GCA_023436485.1 Bacillota bacterium
ATACTGTGTATCCGAGCTGCTTGAGAATCAGAGTTGCAAATTGTCCTCCAAGAAGAGCCTCGTCAGCATTTACAAATACATCTCCTGTAGTTGTATCTTTTGAACCTGACATGATATTGTTCTTAACTAAGTAAGCCAATCTCTTCTTTGCGTATGTAGGTACTTTGTCAGCATCTGCAAAATCCTTCAGGATTGCATTTGCTTCTTCATCGGTTAATGCTTGTGCAGCAGTATCCATATTGAAGAGTTTTGCTAATAAAGTTGCACCTTGTCCTCTTGTAAGTGATGTTTCAAGAGATGGTACAAATGAAGTGTCGCTAGTTCCTGCATAAAGTTCCAGCTGATTAAGAACACTAGCCTTTTCCCCGTTTAACGGAGTGTATGCGGCTGCAAATGTTGGTACTACTGATGACAACATAATTGCACCGGCAACAACTGCAGCAGAAATCTTTTTGAAATTTCCCATTACTAAATCCTCCCCTAGATGTTTTCTGGCCAATGGTTTTACCGGGATAAAATCGGCCATTAGATTTACGTCCCCGGCTTGAAATGGTGTAAAATCAAGGCCTTACGAGTAACTGCACGCCTTAATTTCATTATCATTATAGCATCAGTTTTTTTGTCAGGTCAACATAATCTACGTTATGTAAATTAAATGTAATCGCCATGTAATAAAGGGTTTGGGGTCAAAAAATAAAAGAGAGCCGGCAGTATCACTGCCGGCTCTCTTTCGTTTTTTTATTCATTTATGGCGTCTACTATTACACAATAACATTCTTTCCAATAATAATTGGCCAGGATTTCTCACCCTTGAGACATCTGTTTTTTGAAAGTACCACGTTTTTATCAAGTATGGCATAGTTGAGGGTTGAATTTTCTTCTATAACACTTCCCTGCATTATAATACTGTCTTTTACGACTGCACCCCGCTTTACTGTTACACCCCTAAAAAGTACACTGTTTTCAACTGCTCCTTCTATAATGCATCCATCCGCAATAATTGAGTTTTTAACCTCTGCTTCTTCATTATACTTGGCAGGTGCTTCATCCTTGACCTTTGTATATATTTTTAATTTTCCCAGCAATTCGTTGTTTACTACAGGATCCAGCAAATCCATATTGCATTTGTAATACATCTGTACCGTAGATATGCTTCTCCAATAGCCGTTGTATTTATATCCGTAGATTTTGAGCTTATGGAGCATCTTTATTATAATATCAAGTACAAAGTCATAATACCCATGTGCAACGCTTTCTTCAAGAAGCGCAATCAACAATTCTCTTTTTATCATATATATACCCAGCGAACCATTGAGTGTATTAGGATGCATGGGTTTTTCCTGAAAGTCGATTAGTCTGGATGAACTGTCAAGTTGCACAACACCCATGTTGGTCAGTTCCTCCATAGGTATATCGCTCATATCGCGATAAGCAACAGTTATATCTGCATCTTTTTCCTTATGAGCCTTGAGCATGTCATCAAAGGTTGTAGTAAATATACAATTGCCTTGGGAAATCACCACGTATTCCTCATTACTTCTTTTTAGAAAGCTCAGGTTGTTGTACATGGCATCAGCCGTACCTCTGTACCAGCCGGTACCTTCATCGGATAAAAACGGAGGAAACAGAAAAAGTCCGTCTGTTTTCCTGTCGAGATCCCATTCTTTTCCTGAGCCAAGGTGGTCCATCAGTGACCTGAAGCTATACTGAGCTATTACACCTATATTGGTAATTCCCGAATTGACCATATTTGAAAGTATAAAGTCAATTGCTCTGTACTTTCCTCCTACAGGTACCGCAGGACTGGACCTCATGGTTGAAAGCTCCTTGAGCTTTGTGTTGCGTCCGCCAGACATTATTATTCCCATTACGTTTTTCATTCAGCTACACCACCTTTGAATACGCTTTTGCCGGATTCAACATTTAAAGATGTAAAATCAGCTGCCGAAGCTCCTATATCAATCATAACATTCTTTCCTATTACAGCATCTGCGGGTATGCTAGCCTGTTCTCCTACAACCGTAATACCCGAGTTATATATTCCGGGCTTATATTCATTAGGAACGTCCAACCCTTCTCCAAGCCTTGCTTTTTCGCCTATAATAACCTGTTCACTGATAATAGATCTGTTTACATGTGCATTTTTGCATATCCTTGAATTTGACATTATAATTGAATCCTGTATAACCGCTCCTTCTTCTATATAAGCACCCGGGAACAAAATAGAATTTAAAACTGTTCCGTAAACCGAACAGCCTTCAGCCACTATTGATTTTTTTACACAGGCGCTTCCGGCTATATAGTGAGCCGGCTTAACAGGATTCGGCGTGTAAATTCTCCATTCCGGGTCGAATAGATTAAATTGCGGAACTCTGCTTACCAAATCCATATTCGACTCCCAAAAAGCCTGTATTGTTCCAACATCTCTCCAATACCCGGAATACTGGTATGCCCACATGCTTTTGCCATCTCCCAGCATTGCGGGTATTATATTTTTCCCGAAATCATTTTCGGAATCGGAGCAATCATTATCCTTTATCAGATACTCTCTTAGAGTCGACCAGTTGAAAATGTAAACTCCCATAGATGCCAGTGTACTTTTTGGATTTTTGGGTTTTTCTTCGAATTCATATATTTTGCCGTTGTCACGACAATTCATAATACCGTATCTGCCAGCCTCTTCATAAGGCACATTAATAACTGAAATTGTGGCATCTGCATGATTCTCCTTATGGAAATCAAGCATTTTGGAATAGTCCATTTTATAGATGTGATCACCGGATAAAATAATTACATAATGAGGGGAATACTTGTCTATGTACTGGATATTTTGGTAAACTGCATTTGCAGTACCTTTAAACCATTCGCCTATCTCCGCCTTTAAATACGGGGATAGTATGGTTACACCGCCGTCTATCCTGTCCATATCCCATGGTTTTCCTATGCCTATATGGGCATTGAGCTTTAGCGGTTGATATTGGGTCAGAACACCTACTGTATCAATTCCGGAATTTATACAGTTACTCAGAGAAAAATCGATTATTCTATATTTCCCTCCATAAAGAACCGCAGGTTTGGCCACATTCTTAGTGAGGACTCCCAGCCTGCTTCCTTGTCCTCCGGCCAGCAACATTGCTATCATTTCTTTCCTAATCATTGCACCAACTCCCGGCTTAACTGATTTTATGCTGCTTTAACATACAATTACTTTTATAATTCTACATTTAATTTATATTTTCCTTTATATGTAATAGGGAAATTACTCCCTTTACACTAAAAGATTTTCTAACAATGAGAAATTAGCCATTTAAAGGTTTTTAGCCTTTCCTGATTTTGTATAATCCTGCCGGAATCAAAAAAGATTACATTTCCGCCATTAACATTTTTACTAATAAGCTGCCTCTCGTCCAGCAGACGCTTGAGATACCTGATTGTTCCCTGACTTCCATCTATTATATCAATAAATGAAGGAAGCACTTCCTTGAATGCATCCCTATATATAGGAAAATGAGTACACCCCAAAACAAAGGTTTTATAATTGTCAAGATTAAAGCCTTCCAGCTTGTTTTTTATGACAGGTATTACCCTTTCATAATCAAACACCATATTTTCTGCCAGTTCAACCAGTTCAGGAAAAGGCAGATAATCTACTACGTGTTCCTGATCCACTCTCTGCACCAGATTATGAAATTTTTCTTCACGTAGCGTTAAGGCAGTTGCAAGGACAAGAACTCTTTTTCCGTTCCCATTCTGGACAGCAGGCTTCACCGCAGGTTCCATTCCTAATATAGGAAAATCATACATTCCCCTAAGCTCTCTTACGGCTATACTTGTAGCTGTGTTACATGCTACAACTAGTGCTTTAATTCCTTGAGTCACCAGAAATTCAACGGCTTGAAAAACATACTCCCTTACCTCTTCTTTGGTTTTTGTTCCATAAGGTACATGTTCTATATCTGCATAATATATGTAATTTTCTTGGGGAAGCTGTCTCAGGGCCTCGCTTAAAACTGTTATCCCCCCAAAGCCGGAATCCAAAAAACCTATTTTATCGGTGTTCATCGAATCCATTTACTCCTTTGCCTTTTGTATCTCTTAAAATTCCCTTCTGCGAGTGTTTTTAGACACTTTCGCCATAATACAAAATGTAATCCACCCTATAATGCAATAAATACTCGAAGGAAGAAAATATATAAAGTACATCAAATCCTTAAACATTATAGAAAAATCACCGGTTCCATAATAGCTGTATATTGATATTCCTAATGAATACAGTGCCGAAAGAATAAGGCTCACAGGTATTATCACCAATGTTTCAACTCCCCAAATTCTTCTGTACAACATTAGCATCGCTATAGGAAACAATATCGAACTCACTCCGAAAACAATATAAATTCCTGCTATGGGCAAATTTAACCGTACAATAATCACTAGCATTATTACTATTATAATCGCATTAAAGAAACTAATTCCCAATGTTCTTAAAACTCTTCGCATATTTACCTCATCTATAAATAAAATCATTTAATTGCAAGTTCAGTTATTATTATATAATATCATGTTTCCCGTTATCAAATTTAATTAATTATATAAGCTACAAAGTTAAATTCAACAGGTGTTATATAAAATTTATGTTACATTATGTTAACCTTTTGGCGTATTATCGCATATAATGTAATAAATTCAAATAATAAGGAGTGAACATTATGCCTGGAATGCCAATTTATCAGGATTCCCCGGCGAATCTAAAGAATCAAATTTTTGCAGCAAGCGGATCATCTGTAATTAATGTTCAGGCTGACAGTACAGGTAGACTAAAGGTAGCAACAGATGCTGCTTCTCCCCTTGCAGTTGGTG
>JAEZIU010000181.1 GCA_023436485.1 Bacillota bacterium
AATACATTTTAATTTTTAAGGGGAGGATGTAAAAAATGAGTCTTGACAGCTATTCAAGAAACATAATAATGTCTGCTGGTGAATACGAAGAAGAAAAAAAATATTGGACTGAAAGACTTTATGGACATGAGGAAACAAGTGGTTTGCCTGCAAGCCTTTATTTTGCTAAAAAGGAGCAGAGTAAAATGGCTTGCAAGAGCCTTGATATCCAAAATGAGACATTGGAAAAGCTGATTTCCATTAGTGGTGGTTCGGATTATGCAATATATATGGTACTCATGTCATGTGTAAGCTATCTTTTTTACAAATACACCGGAGGTAAAGACATCACTCTGGGTATGCCTGAATTTAAAAAAGATGATACTGCCAAGCCCCTTAATATTCTTCCCTTAAAAGTTAATTTAAATAATAAGGAAACTTTCAAGGAGCTTTTAATAAGAGTAAAGGGAGATATTATTAAAGCAGACGAGAATAAAAATCTTCCTATGGAAATTATTGCAGAACTTTTGGGTGCTAAGGCTGAGGATATTTCATCTCTGTTTAAGACAGTTGTATTGTATGAGAATATACATGATAAAAGCTGTCTTGAAGGCATGGAGCCGGATACTCTGTTCTGTTTCAGTAGAAGTGAAGAGGCAATAAGGATAGATTTACACTATAATGAAGCGATTTATAAAAATGAATTTGTGGAAAATGTGCTGAGTCACTTGGTTAATATTATCACCTCAGTCACAGCAAAACCGGATATTTTGCTGTCTCAAGTGGAGCTTCTTTCAAAGGACGAAATAAACAGAATCTTGTACGACTTCAATAATACTCGCGGAAGCTACAGCAGTAACAGAACTATGCATGACCTGTTTGAAGAGCAGGTTGAAAAAACGCCGGATAATACAGCAGTGGTATTCGGTGACAATGAAATGACATACAAAGAACTGAACCTACAGGCCAACAGGCTTGCGGCGTTGCTAAAAGACAGGGGTGTTAAACCCGGAGTCTTTGTGGGTGTATTAATGGAGCGCTCTTTGGAGATGGTGACTGCGGTAATGGGAATATTAAAAGCAGGAGGAATCTATGTTCCTTTTGAGCCTGCATTTCCAAGAATGCGTACACAAAAAATACTTTCAGACCTTAAAATTTATTGTGTCATTACACAGCAACCACAGAGCAGAACTATTATGGAAATGCAGTGGGAACTGCCCCAGATGACAGATATAGTTTATATGGATGTGGAAGACAAAGAACTTCCTACGGAGGAGCTTGATAAAACATCTGTAAAGCAACTATGGGATCATGTTACGGAAAAATCTGTAGATGACGTTTCAGCCGGTGGTTTTGTCAGCAGTTATACCGGAAACCAGTTTTCTAAAGAAGAAGTGGATAATTACAAAAATCATGTTGCTTCTCTGGCAACGCCTTATCTTGGCAAAGATAAAAAGGTACTGGAAATTGGTTGTGGTTCAGGTTCTATTATGTTTTCAATTGCCCCACTGGTAAAAGAATATATCGGACTTGACCCTTCAGAACTCACACAAAAACGAAATGAGGAAAATATTAAGGCAGAGGGATTTACCAATATTAAACTGGTAGATGGCTTTGCCCATGAACTGGAAACACTGATTGAAGACACTTTTGACGTTGTAATCATATCTAGTGTAATACAGTTCTTCCCGGGTTTTATTTATCTCAAAAAGGTAATTGAAAAGGCATTAAAGGTACTGAATCCCGGAGGAACTCTTGTTGTGGCAGACGTAATGGACACAAGAAGAAAAGACGAGTTCAGAAGTTCTTTGGAAGAGTTCAAAAGTAAAAATGCCGGACAAGAGGGCATCAGGACAAAAACAGATATTGACGGGGAACTGTATGTGGATGAGGAGTTCTTTAATGAAATAAAGAAAAGCAGTATTCAAGTTAATGAAGTAAAAGTACTGCATAGAAATAATAAATTTAACAACGAATTGGACTATAGATATGATGTCGTATTCAATAAGGCTTTAGAAGGTCAAGTAGTTTTAAATGATATGGAAATAAAACGCAGTGACTGGACTCTCATGGACATTAACAGTTATTCGTGTGAAAATCTTTGTCTCGATATAAAGTCCGAAGACATGGCATATGTCATATATACGTCAGGTTCTACAGGGGTTCCAAAAGGGGTTGCGGTTCGACATAAGCCGGTTATAAACCTGATTGAATGGGTTAACAAAACCTTCGAGGTGGGCTCTCAAGACAGACTACTATTTGTAACATCCTTATGTTTTGACCTGTCGGTATACGATATTTTTGGAATTCTGGCTTCGGGCGGGTCCATTCGTGTAGCTTCAAGAAGCGAGTTGAGAGACCCGGCGAGGCTTGTTGAAATTCTAAGAGAAGAACCCATAACTTTTTGGGATTCAGCTCCTGCCGCTTTGCAGCAGCTTGTTCCGTATTTCAACAAAGTAAAGCCGTCAAACAGTACGGATACTTTGAGACTTGTATTCCAGAGCGGTGATTGGATACCTGTGACATTGCCTGACAACGTAAGAAATGCATTTCCGGGTACTGAGGTTGTAAGCCTTGGTGGAGCTACAGAGGCTACCGTTTGGTCTAATTTCTATCCTATAGGTGAGGTTGACCCTCAATGGGCAAGTATTCCTTACGGAAAGCCCATACAGAATGCATTGTACTATATCCTTGATTCAGATTTACAGTCTTGCCCCATAGGCGTTACCGGGGATTTATATATAGGCGGAGAATGTCTTGCAGACAGATATATGAACGATGAAGTACTTACAAATGATAAATTCATTCCAGACCCATTTAATAAGGAAATGGGGGGAAGAATGTATAAAACCGGGGATACTGCAAGGTGGTTTGAAGACGGCAATATGGAGTTTATGGGCAGAAAGGACTTTCAGGTAAAGGTAAGAGGCTATAGGATTGAGCTTGGTGAAATAGAGAGCAACTTACTAAAGCATAATGATATAAAAGATGCGGCGGCTATCGTAAGAAAAGACGATGAAGGCAATAATTACATATGTGCGTATTATGTTTCGGACAAGGAATTGACGGTTTCAGAGTTAAGAGAATACCTTTTGAGGGAATTGCCTTCTTATATGGTGCCTTCATTCTTTGTAAAAATCCCAAAACTTCCTATGACACCTAATGGAAAACTTGACAGAAAAGGGCTTCCCGAACCTTCTTTAAATATAAATACGGGTGTAGAATATGAGGCACCAAGAAATGATGCTGAAAAAAATCTGGCTCAGATATACCAAGAGGTACTTAAAGTTGAGAAAGTCGGTATAAATGATGACTTTTTTGACCTGGGTGGAGATTCCATAAAAGCCATTCAGGTTACATCTTCTGCCGAAAAAGTAGGGATAAACATTTCGGTTTCTGATGTACTGAAATATAAAACCATAGTTGATATATTGAGCAATGTTGATTACACAAAAAAGAAGAGTTCAATTTCACAGGAAGAAATAATTGGTGAAATACCCCTCACCCCTATTCAACAGTGGTTCTTTGAAACAGACAGAGGTTCTATGCAACATTGGAATCAGGCAAATCTATTTTCCTTGAGTAAAAATGTAAGCTTGGAGCTATTGGAAAGGATATTCAGAAAGGTAATCGAACACCATGATGCTTTAAGAATAAGATATGATTTTTCAGATAAAGAGATAATTCAGATTAGCAGAGGTGTAGAAGAAGCGGTATTTAACCTTGAAGTAATAGATTTATCACAACAGGACTATGAAACACAAAAGGATAGTATAAAAGAAATCAGTCAGAAGATACAGGCAGGTCTTGACTTACAGAATGACTTGCTTATAAAGGCATGTGTTTTTGAATTGGGTGATAACGGACGGAGACTGTTAATTGCTGTTCACCACCTTGTCATAGACGGAGTATCCTGGAGAATCCTGCTGGAAGATATGGAGAATCTCTATAAATCACAGCTTGAAGAGAAACTTCCATTAAAGACTACTTCTTTTAAAGAATGGAGCCAAAAGCTTGAAAATTATGCAAATGAAGAATCCTTAGATATCGATTATTGGTTAAACATGGGTAATCTGGAAAACAGTTCACTTACAAATAAAAAGATAGAGGACAACTATTTCAAAGACCACAGAAAACTTTCATTTGAGCTTGGAGTTGAACAGACCAAGGAACTTCTTACCGAAGCCAATAAAGCCTATGGTACTGAGGTTAACGATATTCTTCTAGCTGCTTTGGTACTTTCTCTCGGCAAGGTTTTTGATATGAACAGAATCCTACTGATGTTGGAAGGGTACGGACGTGATGAAATAATGGAAGGAATAAATCTGTCCAGAACAATAGGTTGGTTTACCAGTATTTATCCTGTTTGTCTTGAAGGACAGAACAGCATTGAAAATACAATTAAAGGAGTCAGTCAAAACCTTAGAAAAATACCGTCAAAAGGTGTTAATTACGGACTTTCCAGATATTTAAACAAAAATGATAAATTGAAGTCCATAAAACCTGAAATATCCTTTAACTATTTAGGACAATTTGATAATGCCCAAAGTGAAGAAAACGGTTTACTGGGACGTTGCAATGAAGAATACGGAGCGAGTATAAATGAAAATAATGCCCACGATTATTTAATGGATTTTAACGGAATGGTAGCAGACGGAAATCTTCGGTTCATTGTGGGCTATAACGAAAAATATATAGACAATGATGTAGCAAGAGAGACAGCGGAGCTTTTTGAGAAATCGCTGATGGAAGTACTTGAACATTGTAAAAACAAGCTAAATGAATCCTTTGAGGTTAAGAATCAAAAGCTCTATCAGATTAATGAACCGGGGAAAAAGGAATTAAAGGTGGTAGTTCATAACGATATAATTACATACCTTTGCCATTCATTACCCATAAGTGTTATTTTGTCAGACCAAAGACTTATTCCTTGGTATTACGAACATTTTATAAAGATATATACGGAAGTTCAATCAAACGGACTGCTGATTATGGATTTCCTTGAAGTAAGAGCACCATATAATGAGGTGATTCAGGAAGTATATATGGGTTATGAGCTTTTAAAGGGGATACCGGATATCGTAGACTATGTTATTGATAAAATAAATCTGGGTTATTATGTCATCATACATGTGGATGAATATTATATGCCACAGAAGAAAATGTATAAAAAGCAGCACTATGTACATCATTCACTTGTATACGGCTATGATAATTCAAGTCGCGAGCTAAAAGCCATTGGATTTAATGCAGATCAGATGTTTACTAATTTCAGCTTTGATTATGATTTATTTAAAGAGGCATATGAAAGCGGAAAGATACACTACAAAAAATCTGCACCATGGGCTGAAACAAATGCTGTAGAGTTGTTGCGAGTAAGAGATTTCTTGACGGATTATCCCTTTAGCGTTGATAGGTTTGCAACAAGCTTAGAAGAATATGTAAGTGCAAAGCCAGACATGCATGTTGTCTATGCACAGAGATTTGACAAGTATGTTTTGGAAAGTGACAGATTGAAATTTGGTATTGATATTTATGACGAAATTATTAGAAACTTACATAATCTGGCGGAAGGCAAGGTTACTGTAGATTATAGAGCAATACATCTTCTGCATGAACATAAAAAGTCATTGCAAACAAGATTGAAGTATGTTGCATCAAATTGTGTTGTTTCTGAAAGGGTTCAGGAACTTGTGAACGAATATGATAAAGTTGTGGAGCTGGTTGATTCAGCAAGACGTTTGTACTTGAAATATACCTTTGTCGGAGATGATAACTATAATCCTGTACCTGACATGGAAGCCGTTGTACAGATGATGGATATTCTGAAGATGGTAAAGGAAACTGAAAAACAGGTTCTTTCGGACATATGTGTACAACTTAGAATGTAAGTATGTTTCGGGATAATGTGAAAATACGGAGGTGCAAAATGAAGTCAGACAAAGGTTTTTGTATAAAGTTAATTCACTGCGGAAATAAGAACATTGCCAATCCAAAGGACAATGCACAAAAGAATGTATTTTTTATGCCTATGGGTTTTTGTGCACTGGGCGGTATTCTTAAAGAAAAACAGTTTGATGTGGAGATTATTCATTCTGACTTAATTGATAACGACTTGTTTTCAGCTATTGATT
>JAEZIU010000194.1 GCA_023436485.1 Bacillota bacterium
TCTTAAAGCCTATTCCCCAAACAGTTTGTATGTATTCTTCTGAAGGGTTTGCTTTTGCAAGCTTTAAGCGAATATTGCTAATATGGACATTAATAGTATTCTCATCTCCAAAAAATTCATCATTCCATACATGCTCGTAAATATTTGATTTGCTAAACACCTTTTTTGGATATTTCATCAATAATTCAAGAATCAAAAATTCTCGTTTAGTAAGTGTTACAGGGGTTTGTCCCACTTTTACCGAGTAGGTTTCTGTATCTATTGATACATCTTTATAGGTTAATTTATTATTTTCAACGGGAGTGCTTGAAAACCGGATATGCCTCCTCAGCTGTGCTTCAATTCTGGCAAGCAGCTCTTCATTATTGAAGGGCTTTACAATATAATCGTCAGCACCTGACTTTAACAGATTTATTGTGGAATCCTTATCGCTCTTTGCTGAAAGTCCGATAACGGGAACATTACTGTGTTTTCTGATTTCCATTAGTACCAGCTCGCCTGACACCCCCGGAAGCATAAGGTCTAAAAGTACCAAATTAATTTTTTTGTCAAATGCCATTAAGGCTTCAGTTCCTGAATAAGCCGGCCTTGCATTGTAGCCATTCTGTTTGAGCAAGTCACAAACCATATTACTAATATCTGTATCATCTTCTATAACCAATATTGAATTTCTATCATTCATTTGATATTAACACCTGCCTAATTCGATTTATGTATTAAGCTGTTTTGTATAGTTTACCACTAAGATCCACAAAAATTACAAATGCTTGATGTATTCAGTTGGTATTTTTATGGGTGTGTTAGCTTAGAAAAAGAAAACCTCCTCATTTGATTAACTTTTCAAAGTGTATCAAACGGGAGGTGTTGGTGCCTAATGTATATTTATATTTCACCTGTTACAATACTATTTTCTTTTTCTTTATTATTCAGGGCCTGGACGATTAAGTTAATATTCATGTTATCAAAAAACAATTCTAGCGGCAAATTAACTTTAAACTCTTTGTTTATTTTTGCCCTCATTTCAACGCCCATCAGAGAATCGATGCCAATGTCAAGAAAAGACTTTTTCTCATCAATAGAAGTTATATCATTGGTTCCCATACTAACAGCAAGTATTCTTTTTACCTTGTCAACGACTGTATCATTTTTATCAGAAGGCTGATTATCAACATTTTTAGAAACCTTGTGCTCTGTTTTTCTTTCCACATTTTTTACGGACATGTTTGCTACAATGGTATTTTCCTGTAAATACATCACACTCTTTAGTCCTTCCAGTGCCTGTTCAGGGCTCAAAGTGAATATATTTCGTTTTTCATAACGGTCAACACCTTTTGCATCTACCTTAGAAAACATGCCAACCTGTCCCCAAGGTCCCCATTGTACTGTAAACATATTCACACCTTTATCTCTCATATGCTCACAAATAAAATCCTGAAAACTATTGGCAGCTCCATAAACTGATTGTCCCGCCGACCCTGTTACGCTGACAATAGATGAGTAGCAGACGCAAAAATCAATCTGTATTTCCTCCAGAATTCTAGCCAGCATATATGTACCATTTACTTTTGGTCCGTAAACACATTCAATGTCCTCTCGTTTGTAATTAGCATGATATTTATCAAGAACCACTCCAGCCGCAAAAATGATACCTCCTATTGCAGGCTCACCGGCTAACAAATCCTTCAGTTCCTTCTCAATTTTTAAATTCGAGACATCCATTTTAACGTATCTAATGTTTAAGTTTCTTCTTTTATCCAACATTGCTTTGCATTCATTCTGTCTTGTTTCGAAATCACTTTTACCGATGATGATCAGCTTTTGAACACCGCCATCAATCAGCATTTCACAGGTTTTATATCCTAATGCACCAAATCCACCTATTACAACGTAAGTTTTGTCAGGGTATATTTTCAGATTATCCGGTACTTTTCCAAGACCACTAACTTTTCCCACACGGCAGGTATAAAACTTACCGTTGCGTAATCCTAGCTGACCGTTACTTACTTGTACTAACGACTCCATATATCCGAATACTTCCTGCCAGCTCTGATCCAAGTCGGCAATAGTTAGCTCAAAGTCTTTAAGTTCAATTTGCACAGAACGGACAAGTCCCCAAATAACGTTTCCGATTATATTATTTGGGCTTTCATTAGTGATAATACGACGTGCCATATTAGTAATTGCATATATTCTGCATTTATATAAATTCATATTTTGCAGGACTCTAAGTACGGTAAAATAGTATTCAGTCACATTTCGAACCGTATTGCTAATTATTTCCGTTCCTGTTTCATCGGACATTACAAACGATCCTGAATCAGAAAGCACAAGTGTATTTTCCTCGAATTCAGATAAGTATTCCTTGAGAACACAAGCTATTTCATCTTCATTATTCCAGTCTAAAACACGCTTTTCGAGAAGTTCGAATTTCCCTTGGGTATTTGAATATACATTTAGTATAGTTTTATTTGAAATAACTCCATACTTTAGTTCTACAATAGTTTTTAGAGCATTCTCCTCTATTTTTTCCGACTTGTTTATGGGATGCCAGTTTTCACTGAACAGAAATTTTTCCTGATAAGCTGTTTTTCCTAATTTATTAGGATCGGCCTTGATTAATGACATTTCATTCACTTCAAGAAGCATCGTACCTGACATATCATAGTAGGTTACATTCCCCACAATAATACTGCCACTCTCACGAATTATATTACATATACACCACATGGATTCCTGCAGTTGAGCATATGCTGTTATTTTACTTATACTAAGCGGTATATAAGCCCCCTCAACTCTGTTGCCGACATTCTTTATAAGCCCCAATATCTGAACCGAAGTGTCAACCAGCCCCGGAGGAATCCCATATTTGTTGGATAAATTAATAAAATTTTTATTATAAAGTTTTGCCTGAACCATATTATTGTTTATCCATGCCTCTTGTATCCAATTAAATGTTTCACTCAGGTGAAGCCCTATTTCCTTTTGAATTTGCAGTATGTCATTCATATAAATGTGATCCGAATTCCAATCTGGTTCGGAAATATTAATTGTATTTACATTATAATCAGTATTAGCTATGACCATCTTTGCATTTAATTCAAAATCCCTGCTTTTATTAACGGAGGATGAGACCGTTACCTCCCACTGATTATCTTTTTCTTCCACAATGACTGCTTCACCAATTTGTGTAGTTTCATCCAAAACAACTGCATTATAAAAGTTAATATCCTTTAATACATAGTTGTCACTTTCTAATTTATTTTCAGCCAGTTTCATTATCTGTGATAAATAATAAGCCCCCGGTATTGTCAGTTTATGATAAACTGCATGATCATTTAAACTCGTTCCAATTACTTTTAAGTTTTGGGTATAAATTTCCTGTCCATTGGGGAGCTTCATACATTTACCCACAATACTCTCAAGAGATAAGTCATGGGTGTTCACAATTCGCCTTAAATTATATCCTTCATATTTTGCTATTAATTTGTTATTTTGATAATAATAAAGATTTCCTGATACTCCTGAAGGGTTTTGCTCAACAAGTTCCACTTCTATATGGTTAATTTGCTCCAACCGACCATAAGCAGTAAATGTTTCAAAATAATAGGGAACGTACAATGAACTATCTTCTTCATAGAATAAATAAAGTAATTGTGATGCTGCATCCAATACAGCAGGTATTAATTCAGTACTAGTAATATCAGCAATTATCTTTTTATTAGTACAATTAATATTATTTAGAATTCTATATTCACTGCCTAAATAAAGTCCACATTGATCCAGCTTACTATAAAATAATTCCGTATCAAAAAAAGATGTATTTTCATGACTACCAGCTAAAACATTTTCTGCTACGAGAGTGTCACTAAAGATAACGCTGAATCTCGTCTTTGTATCCCAGCATTTATCATTATCGTTCCAGCAACTTATTTCTCCTTGTTGTATTTGACTACCCTCATCCAATAGCTGAATTCGCATTTTAGCTGAACTTGTTATTTCAATTTTCTTGATAAAAACCCAGTCCTTTATTATAGGATAGTTTTTACTTGTCAAACTGCTCTGAATAAAAGCGTGTACTAAAGCCAGCTGACATGTACCCACCAAAACCTTTATGTTATCAATAATGTGGCCATTTACCAGCGAATTCCCATCATTTATTTCGAATATCCATTCTTCTTTTCCATCCTCTTTAAAGGATATTGAATGAATAAATTCACCTAAAATTCCCGGATTGTTTAGTTCATCTACTATATGGCGC
>JAEZIU010000210.1 GCA_023436485.1 Bacillota bacterium
AAGAAATTTAGTACATCTGCTGCCATGGCTCAGTCGGTAGAGCGTCACCTTGGTAAGGTGGAGGTCACGGGTTCGATTCCCGTTGGCAGCTTAGAAGAAAACCTAGAGCAATCAAGGCTTTTAGGGAGATATGGAGAAATTAAATGGCACTCGAAAGAGTGCTTTTTTTGATGCCTTAGTGACAATTAAAGAAAAAAATAAAAGGATACAATAATCTGTACCCTTTTAAAATACTCTTATGCTTTTTTCTTTAATAGATTGCCTAATGTATCAGCTGCCTTTTCGTCTAATTCCTTAAGGCTATGAGCGTATATATTCATTGTAGTGCTTGTCTGGGCGTGTCCTAGTCGGGCTGATACTGTTCTTATATCTACATTCTCAGATATAAGAAGCGTGGCCGATGTATGCCAACCGTAGACCATGAAAAAGAATGTCTGGAAGCTTGTCCTTCTCATTAGTAACGGTTGTATTGTATTTAGCAACGATATAAGTATATTATATAGGCTCTTGCTTATATGGTATCGTTTTAGCCGTCTCGGTTGCCTTCGGGGTGGTTTTTATTTTATTGACAATATTATACATATAATAATTAAGACTATAAATATAGTAGAAACAACTATATAGCCTTCTTTTAAAGCTTTCTTATCAAATCTTGATTGAATTAAACTGCCACAATAAGGACAGTATCCCTTATTACAATATTCTGTCGGTATTACTCTATGACAAAAATCACATTCTACGACATGGTGACGATATGCCATCTTGACCTCCTTTGATTTAACAATTGTTCAGTTATGCAGATATGGGTGTTGGTATCACCTGGGATTATTTTACGAGTTACCATCTTTTATAATAACATAGCCAACTTTTCCCCCTTTTTAATTCCTACGTCTGCAGTATATTCATGAGTGAAATCATCAGGGTTAAATACATCATAACCAGGCAATTGAAAGAATGGAATAATAATAGACATCTTTGTAGCCTCTTCAGTTGTTATTTGATCTTTTAACTTTGCTACTCTGGTTGAAAATACTTATAATTCTTTAATAAAATCTGATACCATTTTTCATAAGTTTATTATAATGAACTCTTTTGAACTTCATTTATGTAATTATTTGTATCATAAAATTAGTATGGTATATTTGTACTGTCATGTCAATATTAAGAATTCAATTAAACGGAGTTCTTCATCTAAACCATCGAGTATTTTCATAAAACATCACCTTGTTTATTAGAAATAGTTTTTTGATGTTCTTTTTTCAATCTTCATTTACTCCATCATTAAAAAAGGTTGTACAATATCCGCAAAAAGAACAGTATCTAGCATTTGATGGAACAAGCTTTCCGCATGGCTCTGCACAAAAGAATTACTGTCCCAAGTTCGATTATCACAACGATTTGTTAACGGCTTTACGTATATTTGACAATGATCACCTTTAAGATCGGTTTCTTCATTATCGCATACTGGACAAACTTAAATCAGGAACTACTGATATAACAAATGCTGCAGATAATGTTTTTATAGTTAACAGAGTGAATTCTGATTTTAAGCAATCTACAAAGCGGGATATGGGATGGAAAGAAAATAATCCCATATATCTATGTAATTCTTCTAATGTAATCGAGATTTGCAAAAACATATACTTGGGTGTTGCACTTTGAAAAAGAAAGCAAGCGGTTTTTGAATGAATCAAAAACTTTAAATGGGAAACAGATAAAAAAGGTTTTGTAAAGGTGAATGTGGAAGAAGAGACTCCATTGGGAAGTGTAGGTGAATAAATATAATGGTAGCAGTAACAAATAAAGAGATACCTGACGAGTTTAATTTATTAAGAGAAATATTTACGATGTATAAAAAGTTCTATCATCCTGAAGTAAGTAATGAATACTGGACTGCTCTGGTTGAGTATACTCGTGATATCATTAACTGATAGTTGACAATTAGAAAGAAAATGGAGGGCATAGCTAATTAATTTCACACAGTTTTAGGAGTGACAGGCTGGCTCTTGCATAGAACCTTGACAACGGAATATCGATCAGTGGTATAATATAACAAAAGCTATAGGGGGTAAAGATAAAATGACATTGAAAAAATGTAGATTTTGCGGAACGGAGGTTAAACTAACTGAAGATACTTGCCCGAATTGCGGGAAAGACATTTTTAGAGATAAAAAATTAACAAACACAGGAATAGTAGCAGTAATAATGTTCATAGGTATTTTAATTCTTTATGCAAACCATTGTTAACAAATAAGTTACAACAACCACTAACCAATAAGCGGTTGGTGGTTTTTTTATTGCAAAGATAGTATCAAATTATGAATAAAATGGTGTACATTGACAATTGAATATTGATAGTTGGGATAAATTGCTATATGATATTAGTAATGTAAATATCTTGGCGGGGCGGTTTTATGAACAGAGAAAAGAAGAAGCTATTGTGTAAAGTATTAATATTTATTGTAATGATGATAATACTATATATTGCCGGTAAGACTAATAGTTATTTGATATTGTTAATAACATTTTTATTCTATTTTGTTGTAGATATTGTATTTTTCTTTATTTCAAAGAAAAAACAGTGATGCACTACATAAGTCAAGCAGGACTATCAACTATCAAAAAACGGTTGGTAGTTTTTTATTACAAAGATTGGAGGCGAAGCTATTGCCAAATAGAAGAATACTAAGGCTGAGTAAATACCAGATAAATATCAGGAGCTGCTTTATTTCTGCAGGTAGTATTGCGATCGGGAAGAAGAAATAAACCACTTAAGAGGACTTAACGAGGTTGCTGCAGATGGAACGCCAAAAGGTAAATGACCAGTGATCAGCATAACCACGGAATAATACATATATTGATATTTTTATATAATATTCCACATGGAAATTACAGACAAAGATGTTATATAATATGCCCATAATTTGTAATGCATTATAAAAGCTAAGTGAAAAGAATGTTTAGAAGATTACTATTATATTATGTCAAACAATACGGAGGGGATGTATGAGTTATATTTATTTGTATGGTATGATAATGACAACGGAAAGCTATTTGCTTTATAACGATTATCCACAGCCCGACGGATACGGAGAGATTAAGGAGAGATATTATCTGTTGGGTGGTGAAACGGGTATAGCCGCAGCGATTCTGACCTCGCTGGGATGTAATG
>JAEZIU010000241.1 GCA_023436485.1 Bacillota bacterium
CCGCCATAAAGGGTTTGTATGGGAAAAAGTAAATGCAAAACTGGAAACTAATACTGAAAAACTTTGGTCACTCAATGAAATGGAAGTAACCGGAGGCGAGCCGGATGTTGTCGGTTTTGATGAAATGACGGGTGAATACATTTTTTATGATTGCTCGGCAGAAAGCCCTAAAGGCCGTAGAAGTATTTGTTACGACCATGAAGCACTGGAGTCAAGAAAACAAAATAAACCGGAAAATAGTGCTATTAATATGGCAGAGACCATGGGTATTGAAATCCTAACCGAAGAACAATACCGGGAACTGCAGAAACTTGGAAATTTCGATACCAAAACATCGAGTTGGGTGAAAACAACTGCTAATATTAGAAAACTCGGTGGGGCCATCTTTGGCGATTGCCGCTATGACACTGTCTTTGTGTACCACAATGGAGCAGACTCCTACTATTCTGCCAGGGGATTCCGCGGTTCGCTAAGGATTTAAATTTTGCAAGAACAACGAACTTATAATGGGGGCTTTTTATAGCCTCCTTTTTTGTGCTTGTTTTATGTTTGCGAAGAAACAGTTTTTTATTACTTTTTGGAATACATGGTGTACGGTTAGGATCAATATGACATAGAGTGCAATATTTTACAACAAATGTACAAAATTACAAAAATATTTAATGCATATAGTAAATATGCACAAATGTTAGATGAATTATAGAAATATATTGTAAATTTTCACAAGGAAGAATATAATAAAAATACAATATTTTACTAAATTGGTACAATATTTTACAAGCGATTAATGAGGGGAAACAAAATTTATCCGAAACAATGCAGATATTTATATATTATAGTGTCTGCTTTTGTTTAAAAAAATTTAAAGGAGATGTTAGAAATGTTAAACAAAGCAAAGCGCAAGATCAAAAGCCTTGCAATCGCTGCAGCGATGATAGCATCGCTATTAATTCCGACTACAGCCTTTGCAGGACAAACCATCAGCTCAAATTCAACCGGCTATGATGGTAACTTCTACTATTCATTCTGGACAGATGGCGGTGGTTATGCTTCCATGACTTTAAACGGTGGTGGTAGCTACAGCACCAGTTGGAGTAATTGCGGTAATTTTACTGCAGGTAAAGGATGGAGAACAGGAGCAGACAGAGTAATTAACTTCTCAGGTTCTTTTAATGGCGGTAACAATGGATACTTAGCTGTTTACGGATGGACACAGAATCCTCTAGTTGAATATTACATAGTTGAAAACTATGGTTCTTGGACTCCTCCAGGAGGACAATCTGTTGGAACTATTAATTCTGATGGAGGCACATATAACTTATATCGTACACAAAGAGTTAACCAACCTTCAATTGTTGGTACCGCAACATTCTATCAATACTGGAGTGTACGTACTTCAAAGAGATCAAGCGGAAGCGTAACTACTGCAAACCACTTCAATGCTTGGAAGAGCAAAGGATGGAACATGGGTAGTCATGATTACCAGATAGTTGAAACTGAAGGTTACCAGAGCAGCGGAAACTCTAACATAACAGTAAGTGAAGGTAGCAGCACAGGTGGAAACACAGGCGGAGATACAGGTGGAAACACTGGTGGAAATACCGGCGGAAATACAGGCGGAAATACAGGAAGTACTATAAATCTCAATTCATGGCAGTGCAACAACCGTAGCAGCAGCCTTAACTCATGGACAGGTGCTGTAGGTGGTTGGAAAGTAGGCGATTGGATACAATTCAACAACGTTGATCTTTCAGGAAAAACTTACTTAAACTTCAATCTTGCATCTGCACAAGGCGGTAGCTACAAAGTAGTTATTGACAATTACTACGGAACACAAATAGGTTCACTTAATTTCACTTCAACCGGCGGTTGGGATACTTATACAAACCAAAGTTGTAACCTAAGCAGTGTAAGCGGAAGTCATACTGTATATATTATATGTACTAGTGGTACAGCTAACGTAGGTACTTTGTCACTCGGATAATAAAAACAAATCGCAACTTTTATAAGTGCGCTAAAAGACGCAGGAGCCAACCAAGCTACCTTTTTCATATGGGGCAAGGGTAACCTCAGCTATTCGTACAATCATTCAGAATCCGAAAAACGGCCTTGGGTTCGCGTAATATTAAAAACTGAAATAATATCAAAAGTCGCCTGTTTTTGCGGGCGGCTTTTGTATTATATATATTTTAGCTTCGAGATTCTAGTGTGGAGTTGGGAACATGTTTTCTAAATCACTTACGGGAATGCTCGTTTACCTGCTTTCCTCATCGAAGTTTTCATAAAAGTTTACTATATTATTAGTATAAATCCTGTCCATTATAGCAATTAGATTGCGGATTTATTTTACGTTTTGTTAGCATATACTGGACATGAAGAACCTACCACTTAAAAAAATTTTTAAATAAGTACATATGAATACTAATTAATGTTATAATAAAATGATTACAAAAATAGGAAATATGGTAATTCAATTTTGATTTATAGATTTGATTATAAAAAAGCTATAATTTGGTTAAAACTTAATGTATCAAATTTAAGTGGTATAAAAAGGTTTATAAAAAAATTGTAAGTACACAAAAATATCTATGGAGGTGTTTTTTATTAGGAAAAACCAAGTACCAATAAATGATGAGATAAAGGATCCTGAGGTTCGGCTAATTGATTCGGATGGTGCCATGTTAGGAGTTGTGTCATCAAAGGATGCACAGAATATGGCTATTACAAAAAATCTGGATTTGGTAAAGATTGTATCAAATGCAGAACCACCTGTATGTAAGATTATGGATTATGGTAAACACTTATTTGAACAGGGTAAAAAGGAAAAGGAAGCTAAGAAAAATCAGAAGATTGTTTCAATTAAAGAAGTAAGGTTGTCTGCCAAGATTGAAGAGCATGATTTTGACGTCAAGGTTAAAAACGCCTATAAGTTTTTAAAGGATGGCGATAAAGTCAAAGTCAGTATTAGATTCCGAGGCAGGGAAATGAAATATACGTCAGATGGAAGAGAAGTGCTCCAAAAATTTACCGAAGCCGTCAATGAGGTTGGTGTAGCGGAAAGACAGCCAAAACTTGAGGGCAAAAGTATGATGGTCATATTGAATCCAAATAAAAAGTAATGAATTGCACTACAGAGTTGCTAAAGGAATAAATACCTTTGCGAATGGATAACAGGACATATATTATAACATAATATATTTATAAGCGGCATTATGCATGTCCGCTTAAAACAAAATTAAGGAGGCGTAATAAATGACTGGTACAGTTAAATGGTTTAATGCGGAAAAAGGTTTTGGGTTTATTGAAAGTGAAGATGGAGAGGATGTTTTTGTACATTTCTCAGCAATACAATCCCAGGGATACAAGACATTGGATGAAGGCCAAAGAGTTGAGTTTGACATTGAAAAAGGGCAACGAGGCCCACAAGCTGTAAATGTAAGATTAGCTTAAATGTAAATGTGTAATATTCAGGAAATATTGCAACATCTGTTGCTTTTTTTAGAATAATATGTTAAACTGAAGTAGTTAACTAAATATTTATGGATTGATTTTTTGATTACAACTCTCTTTAATTTATTGGAGCGGGAAGTTATAAATAATATGATCCAAATAAATTGAGGAGGTATTTAGATATGGCGGATAAAATAATA
>JAEZIU010000252.1 GCA_023436485.1 Bacillota bacterium
GTATCAGGCAGTCAGATTACCTGGGATTTAAAAACGGTTAAAGGTAACGGAGATGGCAAGGTGGTATACAAATTAAAGGTTGGATTATTGGATAAGGCAGAGGTTAACTCCAGTATTACTGCCAGTATCTCAGCCGAAGGAAAAAATGTATACGATCTTGATGATAGTTCTGTTTATCCTATGTTACTTTACTCCAACAGGTTTGGTGATAATCAGCACAAGAAATATGTTGTAGGTTATAAGGACAATACATTCCAGCCTGAAAGCAGCATCACAAGAGCTGAAGTTGCGGCCATGCTTACAAGAGTTCTCAACATACCTGAGGGAAAACCCGGGGATAAAGTATATGCCGACATACCTAAAACACACTGGGCATATGGATACATATATGCAGCAACAAAGACTGGACTTTTTGAAGGTTATATTGACAATACATTTAAGCCTGATGCTTATATTACAAGAGCTGAATTGAGCACAGCACTTGCAAGATACCTACAGCTTAAGGATGTTGCCCCTTCACAATTCCACTTTAAGGATATTTCAAAACACTGGGCCAGGAATTATATTGAAGAAATATACAGACTCAAGCTTATTGCAGGCTATCAGGATGGAACATTCCTCCCGGATGCAAAGATTAAACGTGTTGAGACTGTAACAATTATAAACAGGATGCTTTACAGAGGGCCGTTAAATGGTGCGGTCATATCCTTCAAGGATGTGAAAAAGGATTACTGGGCATATGGACACATTGCAGAATGCAGCATAGATCATTACTTCACAAGAAATAACGATTCACTTAGCAGCGAAACCCTAGTAAATAAGGATATTAAGTAGGAAGTTGCTTTTAATCATGACTAAACTGAAATTTTAATGTGAAATAAAGGGCTGTCTTATGAGAAAATCATGAGGCCAGCCCTTTTGATTTTGAATGAGATAATTAATATTTGATGCATAGGAAATGCGGGATCACCAAATAATGGTTATTTCGCATTTTTATATTATACCATTCAGAGATGATAAGAATATTCCGATATTGTATTAAGGTTTATATAAAGAAGGTGATTACCATATTTTGCTGTCAATCGAACTTCAATTCCACATTTCAGGATACAGATAAAGCTGTAGAGGATATATTTGTATGCATAAAATCAGGCGGTATAAAAATAGATGATGAGCTGAATTTTATTTTACAATTTGCATTAAGGGAACTTTTCAATAATGCTATCGAACACGGAAACAATTTTAATGTTCAAAAGAAAATAGCTTATAAAGTGGATATAGGAAAAGATATGCTCAGGATTTCTGTTACAGATGGCGGGAAAGGATTCGACTTAGACAGTGTTATCAAAAAAGAACGTGAGGATTCTCTTACAAGAGACAGAAACAGAGGATTATCATCTCTGATAGATATGGGTTTTATTATTAATGTATGTGACAGCTGCATCAATGCAGAGCTGTATTTAAATAAATTTACAGTAAGTTATGGAAGGAATGATGAGAAAATGAATACTATACTTGAGGGGAAAACATTGATCCTAACTCCTGATACCAGTCTTGTAGCGGTGAATGTAAAAGATTTGATGGAGTTTGCTAAAAGCAAATTGGTAGAGCAGGATGATTATGATGAAATCGTTATCGACCTGTCTACTTCAGCAGAAATTGATTCAATGGGAATAACCTTTTTAATAGGTGTTTACAAAACTGCTGTACAGAAGGAAAAGAAGGTTATCATAAAAGGTGCGTCTCCTGCAATGTTAAACTTATTTAGAATTATGAAACTTGATGAGATTTTTGAAGTTGTGTGAGGAGAGATAAGATGATTCAAAATCAGGAATTTATTCAGGAATTCATTGATGAGGCCAGAACCCATCAGGAAAAAGTAGAGGCACTATTGATTAAGAAGGAGAAGCTCGTTGATGACAGTGAGGCAATAAATGAGATATTTAGGGCAGTTCACAGCATAAAAGGTACGGCGGGCTTTTTTGGGTTAAAAAAGATTGTTAGCCTTGCCCATGCCATGGAAAGCATATTTGCAGAGGTCAGGAATGGCAAAATCAAGCTGAATGCTGTAGCGGTAGATGTAATACTCTCTTCAAATGATCAATTGAAGAATATGATTGAAGATGTATTAAACAGTGAAGATGTTGATATAAGTGAAGACCTTCAAAAGCTTGGAGACATCCTGACGGGTTCACAAGCAGAAGAAAGCGGCGATAATGAGGATGTTATTTTTGTTGTGGGCAATGACAAGAGAAGATTTGTCCTTAAAGGCTGCAACAAAGAACTAGTGGTTGATGGCATAAAACATGGGCACAGAATTTATGAATTAAGGTTGAGATTGAACAAAGATCTATTGAGCTATACTGAAGGTCCGGTGCAGCTTTTTAACAGGATACAATCAGTTGGAATGGTCATAGATTCAATTACAAATCATAGTGAGATTAATTCTTTTGATGATGTAATTGAAGCAGTTGATGGCAGTAAGGATGTTTACCTCGGTATATTTGTTAGTACGGTTTTAGATATGGATATGTTTTCAGATGCTATAGAGGTTTCAAAGGATAATATTTTTGAATTTATTATTGATAGAACAAAAGAAAGTGAGAATCATTTTGAGATCCGAGAAAAGGAACAAATTAATGGATCTAAAGTCGAAGAAACAAAAGAAGAAATAAAAGAAGAAATAAGCAATGAGGTTAAGGACAATCGGGATACGGCTGTTAAGCAGATTAAACAGCTGAAAGCGGAAGATAATATAAGAGTAAATGTTACTATTTTGAATGATTTACTCAATATGGCAAGTGAAATGGTTTTAGGAAGAAACCAGCTTCTTCGTACACTCGAGGAATATAGA
>JAEZIU010000282.1 GCA_023436485.1 Bacillota bacterium
CTACTCTTGTACTTTCTTTCTTACCGGCAGATGTTACTGTTACAAATACACTTCCTTCTGCTACTCCCAGCTGTTGGATTGTAACTGTAGCTTCTGTTGCTGTTGCTGCTACTGTTGCTGTTCCCAATGTTGTAGTTACTGTTCCGTCCTTGTACACCTTTACTACATCTCCTGCTGCAAGTCCGGTTACCTTTAAAGTATCTGCTTTTCCTGTTACGTTGTTTGTTACTGTAATATCATCTGCTACAGGTGCAGTGCTTGTTGCTTCTTCTATGTATGCTTTTTCGACTTTATCACTCTCTAGACTGCTGATATTAGTTACAGATATATATACAACACCTGCGCCTGTGCCTATTTGAGGAATACTTACAATAGCTTCTGACTTCCCTGTCATTACAGTTGCAGTACCAATCTGTGTCGTTGGGCTATAAACCTTTACCACATCACCTACTGATAATGATGTTACTTTAACAGTATCTGCTATACCTGCATTATTGGTTACTGTTACATTTGCAACATCAGGCTTTGGTGATATCCCATCAGCTAATGCTACATTTGTTGTTGATAAAAATATAGCTGCTGCAACCAAAATACTTTGAACTCTAAACTTAGATTTCATACTTTTAACCTCCTTGTTATAATGGTGTTACAATTTTGTAATACTCCCTTAATATATCGCCCAAATCATTCATTAACTTAATACATATTTCGTTAAAATTCGACTATTTTTCCTAAAATATTTATTGTTGCATAAATATTTTTATATTTTGTCGAATTATGGGTATGTTTGACATAAATAAAAAAGCCTATCCTAGATTTTTGGGGAAATCCAGAATAGGCCTTAAAAATGAACTTTACTATTAACTTCTTTTATTTAATGCACTCAAACGTGCCATTGCCCTTGCAAGAGCAGTTTTTGACCTCATGTATTCCAACTGACTGAGTTTCTTCTGTAGCCGTTCTTCAGCACGCTGCTTTGCAGCCTTGGCTCTGTTAATATCTATTTCTTCCGGGTATTCGGCCGTATCGGTAAGTATAACAACCTTGTCGGGCATAATCTTTGCAAACCCTTCGGTAACAACTGCCTCAATCCATTTACCCTGTGCATTGATCCTGAGAGGTCCCACGCTTACAGCTGAAACTGTGGGTGCATGCTGTGCCAAAACGCCCATCTCACCATCACTGGATTTAAATATTACACACTCTGCCTCTCCTGAAAAAAACTTTCTTTCAGGTGTTAATACTTCTAAAAAAAATGTGGCCATGTCTTTTTTACCTCCATAAGCCATATACCGGCTTAAAATGCATTAAATCAGGGGATTATCCTTCCATTTCCTTAGCAGCTTCGTAAACTTCTTCAATAGCACCCTTCATATAGAAAGCTGCTTCCGGTATATTATCCATCTTACCGTCAATAATCTTTTTAAATCCTCTAATTGTCTCCTTTAAAGGAACATACTTGCCTTTATATCCTGTAAACTGTTCACCTACAAAGAAAGGCTGTGACAAGTATCTTTGAATCTTTCTGGCTCTGAAAACAGTCAACTTGTCTTCTTCCGGCAATTCATCCATACCCAGGATGGCGATAATATCCTGAAGTTCCTTATTTCTTTGAAGAATCTCCTGTACTTTTCTAGCAACAGCATAATGTTCTTCACCTACGACCTTAGGATCAAGTATTCTTGAAGTTGATTCAAGAGGGTCAACAGCAGGATAAATTCCCATTGCAACAATATCTCTGCTAAGAACCGTAGTTGCGTCAAGATGTGCAAATGTAGTTGCAGGAGCTGGGTCAGTCAAGTCATCGGCAGGAACATAAACTGCCTGAACGGAAGTTATTGAACCCTTGTTTGTTGATGCAATTCTCTCTTGCAGTGCACCAACATCCGTTGCCAGCGTAGGCTGATAACCAACCGCTGAAGGAATTCTTCCTAACAACGCTGAAACCTCTGAACCTGCCTGGACAAATCTGAATATATTATCTATGAACAGGAGCACATCCTGTCCCATTTGATCTCTGAAATACTCAGCCATTGTAAGTCCTGTAAGGCCAACTCTCATTCTTGCTCCCGGTGGCTCATTCATCTGTCCGAAAACCATGGCAGTTTTTTCGATAACACCTGAGTCATTCATATCATGCCATAAGTCATTACCTTCTCTGGTTCTTTCTCCAACACCGGTGAATATTGAATATCCGCCGTGCTCTGTAGCTATATTTCTTATCAATTCCATTATGAGAACTGTCTTACCAACTCCGGCACCGCCGAAAAGTCCGATTTTACCGCCCTTTGCATATGGAGCAAGCAAGTCTACTACCTTGATACCTGTCTCAAGTATTTCTGTGGAAGGTCTTTGCTCTTCCAAAGATGGTGCTTCCCTATGTATGGGAAGGTAAGCAGTTGGCTTAATCGGTCCTGCTTTATCAACAGGCTCACCCAAAACATTAAAAATTCTACCCAGAACTTCCTTACCAACAGCTACAGTAATCGCATCTCCTGTATCTTGGGCATTCATGCCTCTGACAAGTCCGTCCGTAGAAGACATTGCAACACATCTGACAGTATCGTTGCCAAGATGTTGCATTACTTCTGCAGTAACAGTACCAGAATCTGTAGGAATCTTGATAGCATTATATATGTTAGGCAAAATACCATTTTCAAATCTAATGTCAAGTACAGGTCCTATAACCTGTACAATGACTCCGGAACTTCCAGCCATTTTATACACTCCTTTCAAAATTAGGAGAACTTTTTCAAGTAAAATTTTGTCCTCTATTTCTATTTTAAAGCCGAGGCACCGCCAACAATCTCAGAAATCTCCTGAGTTATAGCCGCCTGTCTTGCTCTGTTGTAATACAGATTTAACTTTTGTAGCATTTCATCTGCATTTTTAGTTGCATTATCCATTGCAGTCATACGTGCATTCTGTTCACTTGTAAAAGCTTCAACAAAGGTGCCGTACATAATACCTTTTATATACTTAGGAATAAGAACGTCAAGAACTTCCTTTTCAGATGGCTCATATTTGAACAGCTGATCCAAAATAATATCGTCAGCCTTTACATCCTCCCGGAGAGCACTGATTTCAAGTGGCAGAAGCTTTAACGCCCTTGGTTCCAATGTTATAGCAGATATCATTTGAGTATATACTATATAAACTTCATCAACTTCCTGCTTATTATATAAATCGAGTACAATGTCCGTAATTTCCCTGGCCCTGAAAACCGTAGGATTCTGAACTGCATAATCGAATTCGGTGTGGACATGGTATCCCTTTCTGGTAAAGTAAGACCTTCCTGTGGTACCTGCTACCAAAAGCAAGACATTTTCTTTATTATCACCGATTTCACGTTCCGTAAGCTTGAGGATATTACTGTTGTATCCACCAGCCAGTCCCTTGTCACCTGTCATAACAATGTATGCTTTCTTTTTGCCTTCCTTCTCTTCTCTTATGTCAAAAAATCTGCTTTCGACTTCCGCACTATGTGCAAGAATATCGGCTATGGTTTCTCTGACTTTATTAAAGTACGGAAGTGTCTCCTCCAGCTGTATCCTGGCTTTTTGCAGTTTTGACGCCGATATCAACTTCATGGCCTTAGTAATTTGTCGCATCTGATTTGTGCTTTTGATACGTGATTTAATTTCACGCATATTGTTTGCCATATGATAACCCGCCGTTTCTGTCTCACAGCATGACAAAAATATAATTAACAACGCTTATCTGCTGTGTTATTGTTTTAAAGATAAGCTTAATTAGTTTTAAACAAATTGAGCCTTGAACTCATCTGCTGCAGTTTTCATAAGCTTTGATATTTCATCGCTTATATCCCCTGTCTCGGCAATACTGGTCAAGACTTTTGGGTATTTTCCCTTTATATATGCCACAAATTCCTGATTGAACTTTCTCACCTTATTTACAGGCAAATCCATCAGATAGTTATTTGTTGCTCCATATAGTATAAGAACCTGCTCCTCAACCGGCAATGTTGCATATAAAGGCTGTTTTAGCGTCTCAACAAGACGTTCTCCCTGATTAAGCTTATCCCTGGTCGATTTATCAAGGTCAGACCCAAACTGTGCAAACGCTTCAAGTTCTCTGAACTGTGCAAGATTTATTCTCAAAGGTCCTGCAATTTTCCTCATTGCTTTTATCTGTGCAGAACCACCAACTCTTGAAACTGATAATCCTACGTTAACAGCAGGTCTCTGTCCGGAGTGAAACAATTCTGACTCCAGATATATCTGACCGTCTGTTATTGAAATTACATTAGTCGGTATATACGCCGAAACGTCCCCTGCAAGTGTTTCTATGATAGGCAATGCGGTAATTGAACCTCCGCCAAGCTCATCACTAAGTTTAGCTGCTCTTTCAAGCAGTCTTGAGTGTAGATAGAAAACATCCCCCGGATAAGCTTCTCTTCCCGGTGGTCTTTTCAGCAGAAGTGACATCGCTCTGTAGGCTACCGCATGCTTGGACAAATCATCATAAATGATTAAAACATCTTTATGATATCTGTACATAAAATCCTCTGCCATGGCACAACCGGCATAAGGTGCAAGATATTGAACCGATGAAGGGTCACTTGCGGTTGATGATACAATAATAGAGTATTCCATAGCTCCGAATTTCTCCAGAGTATTTACAATACCCGTAATAGTAGATGCCTTTTGTCCTATTGCTACATAAACACAAATGACATCCTTACCTTTTTGATTGATAATAGTGTCTACAGCTATAGCTGTCTTACCAGTCTGTCTGTCTCCGATAATAAGCTCTCTTTGCCCTCTTCCTATAGGAATCAAGGCATCAAGTGCCATAATACCTGTTTGAAGCGGCTTGTTAACGCTCTTTCTGTCAATAACACCGGGAGCCGTAAAATCAACAGGTCGATATTCTTCTGCTACAATATCACCCTTTCCATCCAACGGTTTCCCCAGGGGACTGACAATTCTTCCGATAAGGCTTTGTCCAACCGGAACCTGAACAGTCTTTCCTGTTCTTTTAACAGTTGAACCTTCTTTTATCCCTCTGTCATCTCCCAGGACAACACATCCAACGTTATCTTCTTCGAGATTGAGAGCCATACCAAATACATTATTATCAAACTGTAGAAGCTCGCCGGACATACATGATTTAAGTCCGTATATTCTCGCAATATTATCTCCGGACTGAAGGACGTATCCAACATCATCAGTCTTTACAGCATTGTCATAATTCTCTATCTGCTGCTTTATAATCGAGCTTATTTCTTCTGGTCTAAGACTCATGTTTCTCACCCCATATGTTCCGATACTATCAGTTAAACACTGACTATCTCAGTTAATGATTCTATCTTGCCTTTTACACTTCCATCATAAACCTTATCACCGATTACTACTTTTAATCCGCCGATAAGTGATGCGTCTACAATTTCAGTAGAATTTACAGCTACTGCATTATATTTTTTTCTAAATTTTTCCTTTATAGATTTCAATTGAACTTCATCTAATGGTGCAGCCACTATTATCCTCATATCAAGTACATTTGCCATTTCATTTGCCATTTGCACAAATTGATTGAATATTCCGGGGATTTCGGCTGTCCTCTGCTTTGAAATGAGAAGCAGTATCATATTTAGCATATTTTTGCTTAAACGGCCTGTAAATACGCTTCTTATAAGAGCTTGCTTCTTATCCGTTTTAATAGAAGGGTTATTCAAAAAATCCCTAAAGTCCTTGTCGGAATTATATAAGTTGGTAAAATCGCCAAATTCCTCTTTTACCGAATTAATATCTGAACCTGACAATTCCAGCAGTGCCTGTGCATACCTTTTTTCTACAAGTGGCATCAAATAGCACCTGCCTCGTCTATAAATTTATCTACCATTGCTTTGTTTGCATCAGTATCCATATTAGCTTGAACTAACTTTGTTGCTGCTGTAATTGCAAGTACTGCAATCTGTTGCTTTGTCTGACGAAGCATCTCTTCCCTTTCGCGTTCAACTTCTTCGCGGCCCTTTTCTACAACTGCTAAGGCATCTCTTTTTGCAGATGCGAGTATTTCATCATACTCACGAGCGGCTTTTGCTCTAGCTTCATTCAGTAATTTGTCACCATCTAATTTTATATTCCTTATTTGTTCGTCATATTTCTTACGTGCTTCAGCAGCATCTAATTTTGCAATTTCAGCATCCTTTAACCCCTGCTCTATGGAATTTTTTCTCTCTTCCATAAGATTTGTAATAGGTCTGAAAAGGAATTTTCTCATAAACAAAAACAAGATTATTAGGTTTATGGCAACAAATATAAATGTATACCCATCAGGCTTTAACATGTACTCACATCCCCTTATTACTGCCCGTATTTTTCCTATTTCAACTCAATAAACACTTATTTATATATAATTATAATACTAAGCTTTATTATAAAATTTACTTACTACTACATATCTGTGAAAGATATTATTAACATCTCTCACAGATATGCCTAAGTACAAAACAATATACTGTTCTCTCTTGAAATAATTTGTAATTACATTTTTAAGAAAACCAGTACCAAAGCTACTACCAAACCATAGATAGCTGTTGCTTCTGCAAGAGCTGCACCTAGAAGTAGAGATGTTCTAATTGAACCTGCTGCTTCTGGTTGTCTGGCAATTCCTTCTACAGCTTTACCTGTTGCCAAGCCAATACCTATTCCTGCACCAATACCAGTAAATGCTGCAATAGCAGCTGCTATTGCAATTATACCTGTTCCTGTCATAATTTTCACCCCCTTATTCTAATGCCTCTGAAATATATATAGAAGTCAAAAACATAAACACATATGCTTGAAGAATTCCATCAAACAAATCAAAATAACAACTTAATACTGCCGGTGCAAATATGGGTAATGCCATATAGATAAGTTCCATAACTATGAATGCACCTAATATATTACCAAAGAGACGTAGTGCCAACGATGTAGGTTTTATTAAATAGTCAAGAATATTAAAAGGAAGCATTACCGGTGTTGGCTTGGCAAAGCTCTTTATCCAGCCGCCTACTCCTTTATATCTTATTCCCGCATAAATCACTACACAAATTGACATTACTGCCAAGCATATAGTAACGTTTATATTTCTAGTAGGAGGTCTTAACTTGAAGCCTTCTTCTCCTCCAGGAATAATATTAAATATTGAAACCGTATTTGCTAGAATCAAGAATAACATGACCGTACCCAGATATGGTGCAAATGCTTTCCAGTGATGTGGAATTGCATCCTTAACCATATTGTTAATAAACTCTACGATTATTTCTGCAATATTCTGTCTCTTTTTTGGGATTACAGAAAGTTTACGTGTTAAAAAAATAGCAAGTGCAATCATCATAGCCATTATTATCCACATAGTAACCACGAGATCAGAAACCGGAATTTTAAATCCAAATATATTCATAATAAATGCATTGTGCGGTTCCATTGCATGAATAAGTTTTTCTCCCATTTATATCACCTTCTCTCCAAACTGATTTTTTGTAATGCCTAAAGTTTCTGTTATTGTATTCATCACTATAACTATCATAACCGCTAATGTACCAATCAATGCAGCCATCAAAGTATATAACCCAAAGCCAACTGCAAGGATAAATGTGATGGTAACAATTCCTAGGTTAAATAAATATATCACTAAGTTTAGTACCACCGCAACTGTTTTATTGGTGCCTTCGCCCAAATGCTTCAGCACAGATTCAAGCACAGCTAATCTCAACAATGAAAATATCATACTGATAGTGAGTATGATTATCATTGCTAGTGTGTGACTTTTTGCAAAAAAACATGCAATTAGAGCCACTATATATAAAACCAGAAGTCTTTTACTAAAAAACTTTAAACTATTACTCATATGTTATTATTTATTGTTCCAATCTCCATAAAAAGTTGTTAAGTTTTCCGCCAAAATTTACGATATCTATTTAGGTTAGTTATCTGCACACAATGATAATAACCGCCGGTTGGCAAGAAATTAGTTAAATAATAGCACAGTAAAAAAGGTAAATCAATGGTACTTTGACGAAAAGTACCATTGGAGGTGTAGTTAATTTAGTAAAATTGCACAAAAGAATTCAAAATTCAGGAGTGGTCATTCTATGGATATTACAACCATAATAGGTTTAGTACTAGGTCTTGGTGGGGTTATCGGAGGATATTTGGAAGAAGGAGGCCAACTAGGTGCTCTTTTCAAAGTAGCTCCGTTTCTTATTGTTTTTATCGGCGGTTTTGGTGCAACACTGGTTGCCTTTCCTTTATCAGAAGTTAAGAAAATGCTTTCTACAATAAGTATGTTGTTTGTTCAGAAGAAATACAACGAGATAGATATTATAAACGAACTGGCAGATCTTTCAGAAAAAGCCAGAAAAGATGGACTTCTTAGTCTTGAGCAGGATGCTCAGACCAATAAGAATGACCTTATAAGAAAAGGTTTAGCCCTAGTTGTTGATGGTATCGAAACAGAAGTAATAAAGGATATACTTGCAAGAGAAACTGAACTTCAGGCAGAGATTTATGAGTCAGGTGCAAAGATATTTGAGGCTATGGGTGGAACCTGGCCGGCCATGGGAGTTTGTGGAACAGTTATGGGTATGATCAGTATCCTTAAAGATTTGTCGGATTCCGCAGCACTTGGACCTAAGATATCCAGTGCCTTTATTGCAACCATGTACGGTGTTGCCTTCGCCAACCTGGTTTGGCTGCCATTCGGCACTAAAATAAAGGCTAAAGCAGCACGTGAAACAATGATTAATGAAATTATAATAGAAGGTCTGTTATCCATACAGGCAGGAGAAAATCCTCGTATTATTAAGGAAAAGCTTAACCTTAACCTGATGGAGAAGTTAAACGGTGCTAAAAACAAATCAGTAGCTACTGCGGAAGAAGGAGCTGAAGCATAAGCATGGCTAAGGAAAAAATTATCAAGGATAATAATGAGCGTTGGCTCCTTACTTACGCCGACCTGATGAACTTGTTGCTGATACTCTTTATAATACTGTATTCCATGAGCCAGGTTAACACCGAAAAGTTTCAGCAACTTTCGCAATCTCTGAGTTCTGCCTTTGGCAATGGAGAACGGCCGTCTGTAGTTCAGGGTGGCAGCTCAGGAAATTCTTTAATTGATTTTCCGGCTACCATGCCATCCCCCGTAATACCATCAAAGATTGAAGATCAGCAGATGGAGGCATTGGGAAAGGAAATAAACGGCCTTGTGGAATCAGAAGGTTTAAAAGGAAACGTATCGGTAACTATGCAGGAACGAGGTATAGTTGTTACTATAAATGAGAAAATACTGTTTAAAAGCGGAAGTGCTATAATAGAGCCAAAGGATCAGGACACGGTAGTAAAAATAGGAAAAGACATCCTGAGTAAGATTCCTAACAAACATATCCGTGTGGAAGGCCATACTGACAACATTCCAATGAAAAGTGCTCTTTATGCATCTAACTGGGAATTGTCTGCGGCAAGAGCAATAAACGTTTTGAAGCTTCTGGCTGAAAAAGGTGGTATTAATCCAAAGATGATTACACCTGTGCCATACGGTGAATATTCACCATTAGTTTCAAATACTACGGATGCTAACAGAGCAAAGAACAGAAGAGTTGATATTGTAATACTTAGAGATTCTTCCAGCAAGGGTGAAGCCGATACGGATAAAGAAGGCTCAATCACTAAATAGTATACATAAATTAAGCTATATTAAAAATAGCAGCAAAAAGGGCTACTGCCCAGTGAATAATTTAATTCATTGGTTCAGTAGCCCTTTTATAGTAATTTATTATTTAATTTCGTAGGGATGATTAAACACTAAACTCTTGCGGTATCTCATCTGTTAATCCGAAATGATATAGAAGCACTTTTACAATTCTTTCGGAAGCATGTCCATCACCATATGGGTTTACTGCTTTTGCCATTTTATCGTAATCTTCCTTGTCGTCAAGAAGCTTTGATGCATACTCTATTATCTCGCTTTCAACAGTACCTGCAAGTCTTACGGTACCTGCTTTAACAGCCTCAGGCCTTTCAGTTTCTTTTCTTAATACAAGTACAGGCTTACCCAGAGTTGGTGCCTCTTCCTGTATTCCGCCGGAATCTGTCATTATCATGTATGACCTTGCCATAAGGTTGTGCATATCTTGGACATCCAATGGAGGAATTAAGTGAACTCTTTCCTTACCCCCAAGTATCTCCTTTGCTGTTTCCTGTACAACCGGGTTCAAATGTACTGTATATACCAGTTCAACATCGTCATACTTGTCTACAATTGCAGCAAGTGCACGGCAAATATTGTGAAGGGGTTCCCCAAGATTTTCTCTCCTGTGGGCAGTAACAGCGATAATTCTTTTATTTTTAAAGTCTATACCTCTGAGTTCTTCACACTGGAAGGTGTAGTCTTCCTTTACAGTTGTTTTCAATGCATCATTTACCGTATTACCCGTAACATATATTGAATCCTGACTTACACCTTCTCTTAAAAGATTTTCCCTGTTTGTTTGAGTTGGTGCAAGGTGAATATCTGCCATTGACCCGGTAAGTTTTCTATTCATTTCTTCAGGATACGGAGAATACTTGTCAAATGTCCTTAACCCTGCTTCTACGTGTCCGACAGCTATCTGCTTGTAAAAGGCTGCAAGGCTGCCCACAAAACACGTTGTAGTGTCACCGTGTACCAGAACGATATCCGGCTTTTCCTGTTCCATAACCTTCTCAAGCCCTTCAAGAGCCCTTGTTGTAATACCGGTAAGAGTTTGTCTGCTCTGCATTATATTGAGATCATGCTGGGGTGTTATCTCAAACATTTTAAGTACCTGATCAAGCATCTCTCTATGCTGAGCCGTTACACACACAACCGAATCAATTTTATCGCATCTTTCCAATTCCTTCACAAGTGGTGCCATCTTAACGGCATCAGGTCTTGTACCGAATATTGTCATTACCTTTAGTCTGTCCAACTTTCTACCTCCTATTATAGACATTCTTGACGGGTTGTACAGGTAGTGAATCTCTTTAGCCTTGCTGGCACTGTTCACTTCACTCATATACATTGATCCGCCTACTATGAATATAGCTACCGCTATTACCAATATAATGGCGCTAACGGGCCCTTTATAGTCAAGTACTACAGCACATAGCCCCAGTGCCGCACTTGCAACATATATAACCAAGACCGATTGTTTCTGGGTAAGCCCCATATCAACAAGTCTGTGGTGTAAATGTCCTCTATCTGCAGTCATTGGAGATTTACCGCTTGCAACTCTTCTAAGAATGGCAAAAAGTGTATCAAACAAGGGCAGTGCCAGAACCAGTAATGGTACGGCTATAGCTATGGCCGTATACGACTTGTATGTACCCTGAATGGATATAGTTCCCAGTACAAATCCCAAAAATGTTGCTCCCGTATCTCCCATGAAAATCTTTGCCGGATTGAAATTATAAGGTAAGAAACCCAATACAGACCCTGCAAGTATTGCAGCCAATACTGCTGTACGAATATCTGGGTCACCCCTCATTACAGAAACAAAGAATAAAGACATGGACGCTATTGATGAAACCCCTGCCGCCAGTCCGTCCAGTCCGTCGATAAAATTGATAGCATTTGTAATACCTACTATCCATATTATAGTCAACGGGTATGAAATCCATGGTCCGAAGGTTGATATTCCAATAACCGAAAAAGGATTGGTTACAAATTCTATCCTGGTACCTGTTAATGCAACTATAAGAGCTGCTACTATCTGAATAGGAAATTTAAGTTTTGCACTTAATGCCATTTTATCATCTATAAAGCCAAGTACTGCAATAATTAAACTACCTGCTATCAATCCCAGAAACCGTGTATCAAAAACCAAAGCCGTTCCTACATTTAGTAGCTTTGAGCTGACTATACTGAATAGTATCGAAACAAAAAATCCCGCAATTATAGCCAATCCGCCCAACAATGCTGTTGGTTTCTTGTGCATCCTTCGACTGTCCTTGGGAACGTTAACAACCCCTAATTTAAAAGCAAAGCTTTTTACTGCCGGAGTAGCTGAAAAAGCAACTATAAATGCAAGGGTGAAAGAAATAAAATACTCATATACACTCGACATTTAAACACCTTCTTGTATTATAACCATAGACAAACCCACACAAAAACATAATATCCAAACATCAAAATAGAGGGAGGCAGTCCCCCTCTGTTTTTTTATCATGTTTTTAAGTGTCAATGCCCAGTTATAGTTCTATAATCTTACAACCTCTATACCTGCTTCACTAAGAAGCGTCATTGCCAGTTCATCTGGATATTCACCGTTAAATACAATTCTGTCAATGCCCGCATTTATTGCCAGTTTAGCGCATAGGACGCAAGGTTGATTTGTTACATACAACGTAGCTCCATTTACACTGGTTCCGCTATATGCAGCCTGAACAATGGCATTCTGCTCTGCGTGAATCGCTCTGCATAATTCATGTCGCTGTCCCGACGGGATATTCAACTTTTCTCTCATGCATCCAACTTCCGAACAGTGCTTACAGCCTACCGGAGCACCATTATACCCTGTAGCAAGAATCCTTTTATCCTTTACGATAACGGCCCCCACTTGTCTTCTAATGCAGGTAGATCTGGTTTTAATCAGTTCTACAATCTGCATAAAATACTCGTCCCAAGACGGCCTCATAAAGCACCCCCATAGTTAAACTTTCCGTACAGATTATTTACTTAGTTCCAAATAATCTGTCACCTGCATCCCCGAGTCCGGGTACAATATATGCATGATCGTTGAGAATTTCATCAACAGCCGCACAGTAAATTTCAACGTCCGGATGATCCTTGTGCATTCTTTCAATTCCTGATTTTGCAGCAATAAGGCACATAAGCTTTATATTCTTTACGCCTCTGTTTTTAATAAACTGGATTGCCGCCGATGCTGAACCACCTGTAGCAAGCATTGGGTCCAGTACAACTATCTCTCTTTCCTCAACATCAACAGGCAACTTGCAATAGTATTCAACAGGCTGTAGTGATTCAGGATCTCTATATAACCCGATATGTCCTACTTTAGCCATTGGGATAAGTCTCAGCATACCGTCAACCATTCCCAGTCCGGCTCTCAATATTGGAATTATTCCAAGCTTCTTACCTGAAATGACCTTGGTTTTAGCCATTCCTATAGGAGTTTCAATTTCTACTTCTTTCAGTGGCATATTTCTGGTAACTTCATAACCCATAAGCATTGCTATCTCTGCTACTAATTCTCTGAATTCCTTTGTATTTGTGTTCTTGTCTCTAAGTAGCGATATCTTATGTTGTATGAGCGGGTGGTCAAAAACAAATACATTCTCCATTTTTTAAATTCCTCACTTTATCAAATATTTTTTTTCAATGTCTGAAATTTTGTCAAGCCTGTTCTGGTGTCTTCCACCAAGAAATTCTGTTTCCAGCCATGTTTCAATTATATCGAGAGCAAGTCCCGGCCCTACAACCCTCTCGCCTATAGCAATTATGTTGGCATCGTTATGCTGCCTGCACATTTTTGCCATATAGCTGTCTGTACATAATGCCGCTCTTGCACCCGGAACCTTGTTGGCAGCTATTGAAATGCCAATCCCGGTGCCGCAAATTAAAATTCCCTTTTGGCATTCCTTACTCGCCACAGCCTCTGCTACAGCCCGGCCATAATCAGGGTAATCAACTGAATCCGGACAGTTTGTACCAAAGTCCTTTACCTCAAGCCCCTTGCTTTCCAAAAACTTTATAATATCTGCTTTTAACAGATATCCCGCATGGTCACTTCCTATTGCAATCATAATTCCTCCAAAAATTGACAAAATTACTCTACAGATATAATCACATCTTTAATTATTTTATAGTATAAATTATTACATGTCAAAAAAAACTCAATTTGTTTAATAGCAATTTTATACATTGCTGCAATTCCTTGGCACAAGCCTCGTATACGTCATACGGCATTCCGTAGGGATCACGTATATCTGCCACGCTGCCATCAGGGTTTATACCCGGATAGACATACTCTTTTAATGTAAAAATCTGAGTTTTTTTCTGCGGGCATATTCCTTTGATAATATCCCTGTGCTGCCGTGTCATTGTCAGAATTAAATCTGCCTCTTCTGTTTCCGTGTCGCTGAGTATTTTCGCCTGGTGGGAAGATATGTCTATATCCCACAGGTTTTTCAGTGCTTTTATGGAATGGACCGAAGCAGGCTCACCGTCAAACGCATTTATTCCCCTTGATGCCGTTATTATCCTTGGGGAATCCTGCTGATACTTTAAAGCCTCTTTCATCAACCCTTCTGCCATGCAGCTGCGACATGTATTACCCGTACAAACAAATATTATATTTATAGTATCAGATAATGAATTATTCTCCTCCATTGTAAACCTCCAAAATAGAACTAAACAAGGTCCGCTTTGACAATATCATATCCGGCTGCCTTTACCATCCTATTCATTATTGCCAATCCTACACCGTTTTGATCAACAGCTTCTGCCAGAATAATATCTACTCCCCTGTCATCAAATTCCCTTAAAATTGAAAACAAGCTGGATGCAATAGTTTCAGGGTGATTTCTGTCCCCCATGGAAATTGTTTCATAGAGATGATACCTGTCAAAGGTCTGATCCGTAGAACAAACTCCAACTTTTTTGTCTTCCTTTTTATATTTTTCTGCTAAACGACACACTACTTCAGCCTGTTTGTCCATATCATTGCTTTCAACTATAATAACATGGGCCTTGGGTGAATAGTGTTTGTACTTCATCCCCGGTGACTTTGGAACATTATCCGCAGTCACTTTCTCCATAATCGTCCTATCAATATCTATATGCCCTATAATCTCTTCAATTTGGTGCGGTGTTATTCCTCCCGGCCTTAAAAGTACCGGAGGGTCTACTGAAACATCAAGAACAGTGGATTCGAGTCCTACTCTGGAACTGCCCCCATCCACTACTATTTCTATTTTCTCGTCCAGGTCATCCAGCACATGCTGTGCCGTAGTGGGACTCGGTTTTCCCGAAACATTGGCACTTGGGGCGGCAACAGGAATCCCCGCAAGTTTTATAAGCCCAAGAGCTACCGGATGCCCCGGCATCCTTATGGCAACCGTATCCAGTCCCGCTGTTATCTCTCTTGGAATAACAGAACTTTTTTTCATTACAAGAGTAAGGGGCCCGGGCCAAAGCTTGTCCATTAACTGAACTGCCTTTTCAGGGATAAAGGAAGTAAGCTCCGAAACCTTCTCTTTATCTGCTATATGTACTATAAGAGGATTATCGGAAGGTCTTCCCTTAGCCTTGAATATTTTGCTTACCGCTATTCCGTCAAGGGCATTGGCTCCCAAGCCGTACACAGTTTCTGTGGGGAAAGCCACGGTCATGCCCTGTTTTAACGCTTCTGCAGCCGGCTCTAATGCGATTTCATCTATATTATCTGCATCTATTTTAATAACCTGTGTTTTCAAACATTTCACCTCTAATATGGTATTGGTACTAATTGAGCATCGTTACTATTATACCACATACTATTCCCATTATATTGCCTACCGATGACATTCTCCCCAGATAAATCCTCTTGGATTCAGGGATAAGTTCACCGAAGACTACATACAACATGGCTCCTCCGGCAAATCCAAGGCACAGTGCAATGAATTGCTGAGAGACATGGCCAAGGATTGCCCCAATAAAAGCTCCCAAACCCATTGGCACCCCTGACAGTACAGTCAACAGAAAAGCTTTTTTTGCTGAAAAACCACCTAATTTCATGGGAAGTGCCATTGCAATCCCTTCCGGCACATCGTGAATTGCAATTATAATAGTAAGAGTAAGCCCTAGTTTAACGGAGGCTTCAAACCCCGAACCAACGGCAAAGCCTTCGGGAAGGTTATGAAGTGCGAGACCTACCGATACCAGTATTCCCGCTCGCAGTAGACTTGAGTTGCCTTTTGCATTTTTCACGCTATCAAGCCTTTTTACCATATCATCAAGGATTATTACAATTAGTATTCCCAAGCATAATCCTATGATGGTCAAATTCAGCCCCGCAATCTTAAAGGCTTCGGGAACGAGCTCAAAGCATACTACAGCTGTCATCAGTCCTGCTGAAAATTCCAGAATAGAGCTAAGCAGCCTGTTACTTATCTTTTTATCCACAAAAAAGGCTATCAACCCGCCAATACCTGTTCCGGTAATGCCTGATATCAAGCCCACAATCGTTATTTTCAAAATATGTTCCACAGCAATACTCCTCTTCCAAAATAGTATGTCTACTAAACATACTATTCCTGCTTGCAGTGAAATATTATTAAATTGTCCTACTTTTTATTTGAACTCAATTAATCCTCATCATCAGCACCACTTCCAAGCTTCTCGGATTGGTCTGTAGTTATGAGGGCATCTATCAGTTCGTCAAGGTCTCCGTCAAGGACCTGTTCCAGCTTGTACAGTGTAAGATTTATACGGTGATCCGTTACTCGACCCTGAGGGTAGTTGTAGGTTCTTATTCTTTCACTTCTGTCACCGGTTCCTACCTGACTCTTCCTGTCCTGAGCAACTTCATTAGCCTGCTGTTCTTGTGCTATTTCATACAGTTTTGAACGAAGTATCTTCATAGCCCTATCTTTGTTTTTGTGCTGTGAACGTTCGTCCTGACAGCTTACAACTATTCCTGAAGGCATATGGGTTATTCTTATTGCAGAATCGGTCTTGTTAATGTGCTGTCCTCCTGCACCGCTGGCTCTGTAGGTATCTATCCTAAGATCGCTTGGATTGATATCTACATCAACTTCCTCAACTTCCGGCAAAACGGCAACAGTTATAGTTGATGTATGAATACGGCCACTTGATTCTGTAGAAGGTACTCTTTGAACCCTGTGTACTCCGCTTTCAAATTTAAGCCTGCTGTACGCACCCTTTCCTTCTATGGAAAATACAACTTCCTTGAAACCTCCCAATTCGGTAGGATTGGAGTCCATGATTTCATACTTCCAGCGTTTCTTTTCTGCATATTTTGTCATGGCTCTGAAAAGTACCCCGGCAAATAATGCCGCTTCTTCACCACCGGCACCCCCACGTATTTCAACAATAACGTTTTTATCATCATTTGGGTCCTTTGGGACAATTAATATTTTAAGCTGTCTTTTTATTACCCCAAGTTGTTCCTGCGCATCTTGAAACTCCTGCTGAACCATTTCCCTGAAGTCCTTGTCCAAGGGCTGGTCCAAAAGTTCCCTTGCCTCTTCAATCTCTTTTGTTACTTTTGTATATTCCCTGAATTTTGTAACAATTTCTTCCAAATCGGAATATTCTTTCATATACTTTTTATATTCATCCTGGTTGTTAATGACATCGGGATCACTAAGCTTGTGACTTATTTCCTCGTATCTGTCTTCTGCAGCCTGAAGTTTGTCAAACATAAATTCCTCCGTAAAACAATAGTTTCTTTTGGTTATAAGTAATAGTGTTATATATAGATTGGTAAATATGCATTAATTTGCATAAATGCTGAATATACAGTAAAATTCCATACGCAATTTAATATTATATCATGAACAAATTATTTAATCTACAATAAATAAACAGTCTAAAAAGCATATGCTTCTCAGACTGTTTATTATGGTGGAAAATATATAGTATGGGTAAGTTTACGGTGGTTACTGGTATTACTTTACAATTTCTACATGGCCGTTCATGGTTTCTGCTGTTATATTAACCTTGCTGAGTCCGGCTTCATAATTCTTACTTTCAGCTTCTATAAAGCTTCCGCCTGTACCCTGACGGTTAACATTATGATATAGAATTTCGGGAACCAGCAGGTTGATAGTTCCGTTGCTGGCGTGTGCCTTCACTTTGTAAACCCTGTTGTCCATATCATTCATATTTACCTTTATTCCTCCATTTGAGGTTTTAAGGTACATATCCATATCAGTTTCCCCATCAACATTCTGGGCATTTTCAATACTAATTCTACCATTCTTTGTAACTGCATTAATGGATTTTGCCTTGATGTGTTTAATATCTATAACAGCATTAGAAGTATTTATATCTATTTTGTCTCCGATAATATAGTTCAACTGAATTTTCCCATTTTTTGTGTTTACGGAAATTTTGTCACTATTTACACCCATTAACTCAATGTGCGCATTTTTGGTAATAGCCGTAATCTCTTCAGATATAGAATCTTCAATATAGATTTTACCGTTTGAGTTTTCTATAGCGATTTTCTTAAACTTTGTATCAGGAATAAATATTTCATGGGATACACTAACGTTGAAGGCAGTACTGTTTACCTTTAAGGATATATTGGCAGGATCATCGGAAAATGTAACTACCCCTTCTCCGTCAGGGACTGAGCTTTTAATCCTAGATATAATAATAATCTTTGGATCAAGATGTTTTTTTATACTTATGGCTCCGTTTACACCCGCTATCTCAAAGGTTGCGTTTTCCGAAGGATATACCTCGAAGTTTTTCTGAACCGTCTGACAGCTTCCAAAAACATTAAAGGAATTTGTATCTACAAAACTTCCAACATAATCTATTACCTTGTCTACAATTCCAAATGTTGTTGAAGCAACATTTTTACCGACTTTTTCGGCTTTATTGGCAAAATCATCAATCATATTATCAAAATCAGCCTGGTTATAATTGTTCTTAAACCCTTTTCTCCATTCATTTACCTTTTCTCTTACTTTTGCGGCCTCTTCGGTAAAACCGTTTGCCTTTTGATTACCTTTATATCCGTCAGCTGATTCCTGTTGTTCTGCCTTTTGATCAAGAGCTGCCAGTAATTTTGCAGCCTCTTCGCTTGTAATTTTCTTTTCTTCAAGCATCTTTAGTATTAATAATTTTTCTTCGCTTATAGACATTATTTAAATCCCTCCTAAAATTCAGATAGAAAAATGTTATTCCTTCATCAGTTCTATTGCTTCTTCAACACTAATTTCTCCGCTGTTAAGCTTATCAAGTATTTCCTTTTTTCTACCTGGGACTTCGGGCTGCGGTTCACCTTTGTGTCCAAGTGCGGCAGCTACATCTTCCAGCTTATTCTTTACTGTTGGATATGACACGCCCAGTTCTTTTTCTACTTCCTTTATGTTTCCTCTGCACTTAATGAATACATCCAAAAATGCTCTTTGTTCATTTGTAAGCTTGCAAAACTTGCATAGTTTAAAATGCCCTTCTATAACAGTATCACAGCTGTTACATGTTATTCTTGTTACTTCAGTCTCGTTTCCGCAGACCGGGCATTTGCCGATAGCTTCTCTTGCCATAAAATCACCTCTTGAATTTAATTAAGTTAAAATAGTTTATATTCGCTAATGTTAATTTTCCCAGACAATTAATTAATTTTTTTAATTCATCAATTAATATTATTAATCTTATATTAATATATTATGCTCAATCTTAAATAATGTCAATATTATTTTTAATTTTTTTAACTAATTTATTAATTTTTATTAAATGTGGATTAAAATATTTAATAAAGGTATAAAAAAACTGCCTCAACAAGATTTATAGAATCTGTTGAGGCAGTTTGGACTAATAACTCTTTTTTAACTATCCGCCTTTTTACTCGCCTGTACCTTTACTATTCTCCTACCTTCCATTTCGGTTACTCTGAAAACTATGTTTTCATACTGAATAGTAGGTTTCTCATCTACTTTTGGTATCCTTCCCAGAAGCTTTAGAATAAAGCCTCCCAAGGTATCGAATTCATCATCCGGAAAATCCTCGTCCAATACTTCCTCAACCCTGTCAAGACTGATTCCACCACCGAAAATATAAGTATCATTCTCAAGATATTCTATATCTTTTTGCTCAACATCATATTCGTCAAAAATGTTTCCTACTATCTCTTCCAGCAAATCTTCTATGGTAACTATTCCCGCTGTACCACCATACTCATCTATTACAACTGCCAGATGAACCTTATTCTTCTGCATTTCTTTAAATAACTCATCAGTTCTCTTTGATTCCGGAACAAAGTAAGCACTTCTGGTAATTTTTTTGAGACTAAAATCCTTAACATTATTTTGGGCATACTCCAATAAATCCTTTACGTGCAGTATGCCAACGATGTTATCCAAATTTTCACTGTAAACAGGAACTCTGGTATATTTGTCTCGGTTCATTACGTATAAAACATACTCAAGATCTGAATCCACAGGGATACCGTCAATATCGGTACGATGAGTCATTATCTCAGATACGTGTTTATTGTCAAACTCAAATATGTTATCAATCATTTCCTTCTCGGAATCCTGAATAACTCCTCTTTCTTCACCGACTTCCATCATCATCCTGATTTCTTCCTCGGTTACTTTTTCGTCATCCCCACCTGCAGGATTACCTCCAAATATCTTAATGAAGAAGTTTGTTGAGAATGTCAGAAACCTTACGAAAGGATTTGTTACTCGGGATAAAAACATCAACGGGCCCACAGCAATGTTGGCTAAAAACTCAGCCTTTTGCATAGCCAATCTCTTAGGTATCAACTCACCAAAAACCAACGTAAAGTACGAAAGAATTATGGTAATCACTACAAGTGAAACACTTCTGATGACTGATTCAGTAACAGGTAAACCTGTCTTTATCAATAATCCTGTTAAGTCGTCCACAAAGCTTTCAGTCGCAAATGCACTTGCAAGGAAACCAGCCAATGTTATACCTATCTGGATGGTTGCTAAAAACCTGCTTGGCTCACTAAGAAAACTATGTAGCTGTTTTGCCTTTTTATCTCCCTCTTCCGCCTGCTTCTTTATTATCTTGTCATTCAAAGAAATGAGGGCAATCTCAGACCCCGAGAAGAATGCATTTAACACCACAAGAACCACAAGCAGTAAAACCTTAGTTAACAATTAATCCAACCTCCACGCCATATATATGCAAAGTTATTTACGTTACTGTCTCGTATAAGCTTACTATACTAAAAAGCAAATTTTGTGTCAACTGATGGAAACAGTCCCAAAACCTTGTTTGTTATAGCTTTCTCATTTTGGTCAGATATATTTATCAACTGCTTTTTCTTGGTTTAAATTTTATTACAAATAGAAGTCCTGCTGCCATAAACACTAAACAAATTACCGTTACTAGTAAATCCTGTCCTGATATTAATGTTGTTCTTTGATTGTCGGTTACTCCTTTACCGTTTTGTGGCGAAAAACCTTTGCCCTTGCTGTTTCCGTCTCCAAAAGACATATTTTTAGCAAAAGTTATCTGTTCTTCTGTCAATCCAAGGTCTTTTAACTGCTGTAGTTGTTCATTGGTTAAATCTTTTCCGTTGGCGGATTGTATTATCTTCATCGCCTGCATCATCACATCTCTGTCAGGCATATCCCCGAAGCCCTGGATATCACCCGGTGGCATTTGTCCATTGCCCTGTGGTTGGTTCCCTTGAGGCGGCTCCATTCCTTCCTGGGGAATTTGATTATCACCCTGTTTCTGTTCTCCTTGGGGTTGGTTTGCACCGTCTTTGCCCATTCTGCCGCCACCTCCGCCTTGCGTGCCCATGACCGAGAGGTTTATTTCAGATGCATCTATTAATTTGTCAGAAGCCTTTGACTGTTCTTGAGTAGTTGATGGAATACTTCCGTCAAGCTGACCCTGAATACTTTTTGCTCTTAGCTTGCCGAATTCTTTCAGCATAGCTATACCCGCGGTATATTTGTCATAGGTAAAAAATGCGGTTGCATCATTTTTAACATATTCTGCTATGAAAGAATCCAGTCCATCCACTGTTTTGTCAAATTTTCCGTTATCAAAATATCCGTTGAGTATGTCTTGCAAATAATTGTGATATTTCTCCTTATATTCTTTAACTTCAAGGAGCTTATTTAAAATAGGTCTTTCGGACATTTCAATACCCGATACAGGTGTATCAATGGGGAAGTTTACAGCTGCAGATGCCGACCCCGACTGAAAGCCTGCAAAAGCTAGATTATAATCCCATGGAAGCATTGAAAGCTGACCGTTGTCTTCATAAAGATAATAGTTGTGCTTCATGTTGCTGAAATAACTGTCCAGATTAACTACCACTGTATTTACAGCGAAATATCTAAGACATTCATCAACATTAATATATTTTTCAAGTTCTGTTCCGTTGTTTAGATTCTCAATAGCTTTTATAACTCTTTTATAATCTGCGTCAGTACCTTTAAATATCTCTCCTTCAAATATATTTGAATAACTGCTTATTTTATCATCAATATATTTAAGGTCGGCTCCTCCGCCTTGGTTATTTCCAAATCCGCCAAATCCGCCAAATCCCGGTCTTCCCCCAAAACCTCCGGGGCCTCCCCCCTGGTTTTCGCCCTGCTTCTGATTATTCGGGGCTTTTTGCTGGTCTTGATTATTATTTTTTGTATCATCAGTTTTTGTTTTGCCATTTATTCCATTACCTTTGGTAGTGGCACCCGCAACTGCTTCTGATTGTTGCTGTTGATTTCCATTTTCCCGTTTAATGTCCTTCTGTCCATCCTGATTGCCCGGAAAGTCCTTCATCATTCCATTTCCTCGGGCTCCCATAGTTTCTGGTTTGTACAATTTACCAAATTCGTCACCATAATTTCTCTCGGCAAAGGATTCCTCCATAGCCTGAACTGCAAGGTAGAAACCCCATTTTTCTCCGTTTACCGTTACATTAGTATAGGCAAACAAAGGAGTAGTAACACCCATATAGGACATCATATCAAGAGAAAGGTATTCCTTCATATATGTGGAATCCGCCTGTATATTGTTAATAACCATTTTGTCCATCCCCATACAGGTTTGTCCCTTTACATAGTGATCGAATTCCAATTTAAAGCTGTATCTGTCTGAATCACTGCCAGCTACCATGGATAAGCTTGAATTACCCTTAGGTCTTATACCCACGGACTTATAGGTAGTACCGTTTATTGTTACATCACAGGAAACATACTCTTCGCCGGTTGCGTTTTTCAGCATGTCCTCCCAATCATTCTTGTCTGCCTTGATGTTAATTGAAATTATCTTATCCTTATTAAATAACTTTGCGACATATTCAGGCTGGGAATTGTCAGTGGCTATTCCTATTGAACCGGGAACAGTCATAAAGATTCCGGTAAAGACAACCACCACGATCAGAACAACAGCAATAATTATGTTTATATATTTGCCGGTTATCATAAGCTGCCTCCAAATTTATGACATGTACTCCCCGTTATAGCTTACAAGTACTGTATTTGTTACTCCGCATATTTCAGAAATTCTATTTACAAACTCAGTAGTACTGTCCTTTAACCTTACCTCTACTGTCAGTTCGATTCCGCTTGTTGTAACAGCCTTTGATTTTACCATGTGTTTTTTGACGTTATCTTTTATAGTACTGTTGACAATCTTCTCCGCTTTGTCATCTGTACAATTCACTACCAAAATGTATGGATTATCATTGGTTTTCTTGTTTACAAACAACACCATAACCACACCTATGAACAATGAGCCAAATACGCCCAGAGGTATTAGCCCTGCACCTGTTACAATTCCTGCGGAAATTGACCAGAACAGGAATGCTATGTCCATAGGTTCCTTTATAGCCGACCTGAAACGAACAATAGACAATGCACCAACCATACCAAGGGAGAGAACAACATTGGATGTTACCGCTAATATTATAAGCGTGGTTATAAGTGTCATTGCCAGAAGTGATACTCCAAAACTTGATGAATACATTACTCCATTAAAGGTTTTCTTGTAGACATAAAATATAAATAGTCCCAGTGCAAAGGAAACTGCCAGTGCGATTACCATGTCCAAGGGTGAAAAAGATGAAACCTTTTCAATAAAATTGGATTTAAAAATATCATTAAAATTCATTTAATTAATCCTCCTGATTTTAAATTAGCCAAATATTCTACAGGCCGCATATTTTGAAAACGCTGAATTTCGCCTCTGCCCGAGCTGAATGATGTCTCTGATTATTTCCGGCAGAAACTCGTCAAATTTTACTTCCAATATGATTTTGTTAACTGCATGGGTATTCACAGAAGTAGTTTGTTGATTAAAAAGCTCTTTTGAGTTGAGGCCGGTCTTTATACCACTGTCAAAAGTGATTCTTACGTTACCGGGTTTATAAATATAAGGTTCTCTGATGTAATCCACCAGAGTTCTCGGTCTTAACTGTTGAAAATTCATTTTGGTATACAATTCAACCAGTAGCGGATCCCCCGAAAATCTCATCCATTTTGTGTCCCCGCTAATTATTTGTTCACACTGTCCCACCGTTAAACGAGTGGACTTTTTGTAGCACAATCCGTTTATTTTTCCTTTTTTCTCTAGTTTAATATACCGAGTATCATCATTATAATAGCGAATTCTGAATTTCTCTCTGTTATTCAGTCCTAAAATCTTTTCTTTAAGTGCTTTATCATCAACATTATCAAAATACAAACTCCTGATTTTATACCTACCGCTTTGATCTACATTAGGGTCTTTTTCTGCTATAAATTTAAGACGATGCTGTAAAGCAATGTAGTCAGATGTTGAAATTTCGTGTTTTATTTCATGCCTTAGCTTTAATTCTTCCATATTTCACCTCCAGACATTATTAAACCCCGGCGTTACAATTACATAAAAATGATACCTTTGAAATGTGATGATTTTCTGAACATTGCCTGAATTCTGAGCGTAGAAATGTTAAGAAATTTAAAACAAAAAAGGTACCAGCCACACACTTATGTGCACTGATACCTTATTATTAAATACTGTTTTTAAATGGACTCCCTTTGAATGGTACTTGAAATCTGTGGAACAACCTGTTTTTTCCTGGAAACCACACCTTTGAGGAAAGCACTGTTTTCTCCGGTTTTGATATTAAAGGCTTTTTCCATTAGTGAAGCATGGTCATCTCCTACAAATAACAGTTCAGAGCCTTCTTTTATTATATTTGTCACCAGTAGTAGTATGAGACTGTATCCCTTGTTTTTCAAAACAGTTTCCATATGTTTAATCAAATCGTCTTTTATCTTATTTAAGCCCTCTGTATCGCTGGAATTTATCTGTCCAATTCCTATTTTATATTTGTTGAACACAAAATCCTTAAAATCGTAAGCAAGGATTGACTGAGGAGTCATCCCCTGAAGGGATTCATTCGCTTTAAATAGCGAAACTGCGAATTCGTCTATATTTATGTCCGCTATTTTTGCTAACCTACTTACGGCTAATTCGTCAGTATATGTGCTTGTGGGAGACTTAAACTTCATTGTATCAGATATAATGGCGGCACATAAAAGTCCTGCTATACTTTTAGTCGGATTCATACCGTTTTCAAAATACATATTTGCAATTAAAGTAGAAGTACTTCCTACTGCGTCATTTTTAAAGAAAATAGGGTACCCTGTCTGAATATCACCTATTCTGTGATGATCTATGATTTCCAGAATGTCTGCCTGATCTATACCGTCAATGGTCTGTGCCCTTTCATTATGATCAAGGAGAATTACCTTTTTTCGACGTTGTGTAATAAGATGATATCTCGAAACAAAACCTTTGATAATACCACCATCATCAACCACCGGATAACTGCGGTATCTGGTTTTAAGCATTTTATCCTTGATATTATCTATATAGTCATTGATATTAAAACTGATTAGCTGCTCCTTTGTCATGATATGACTAACCGGAATACTTTGGTTAATTAGCCTTGCAGTTGTAAAGGTGTCGTAATAGGTATCCATTACAATACATCCTTTTTCCTCGGCAAACCGTATTACTTCCTCATCCACCTTTGCACCACAGGTGATTATCAGGCTACTTGCACCAATTTCTATTGCCTTTAATTGGCTATCCTTCCTACTTCCCACCAGAACAATATCGCCCTTATCAATAAAAGGCCCCATTTCCTCAGGTTCCATAGCTGCTATTACAACCTTACCAGCGGACTTAAAATTCTCTTCATCTCCACATATAAGCTTTGCCGCAAGTGTATCCATTATATTCCTACAAGGTGTCCCACTAGCACACAGAAGATTGTTTTCCAATGCATCCAAGTAGCTCCCTGTAATATCAGACAGTGTAATTATACCTATAAGTTTTCCATTAACATCGGCAACAGGAAGAACCTTTATGTTGTTTTTAAGCATTATGCTCCAGGCTGCTTTTATGGATATATCTTCTGAAACAGGACTTATTACATCAATATCAAGATCCGAAATCTGCGTTCTCACTGTTTCATGGTACTCAGGTGCCTCTACTCCGAAATATTTCAGTACAAACTCAGTTTCCTTGTTTATTTCTCCGATTCTTACGGGAACCGCATTAACACCATGTCTTTTTTTTAGCTCTGCGTAGGCAAGAGCTGAACATATTGAGTCAGTGTCCGGATTTTTATGTCCAGTTATATAAACTAAATCTTTCAATTATAGCAATCCTCCAAATTACCAATATTTGCAGTTTTATTGTACACTATTAGAATTTTGACTGCAATAAACTTATGTAATCTCACAACTCAATGTTTTTCCCTAATGCCAGTTGGAACCAAAAAGTGCTTCCCTTACCCAACTTGCTTTCTACTCCGTATTCGGCTCCGTGCATATCCAGTATTGACTTTACTATCGAAAGTCCCAGGCCTGTTCCTATTGCTGCTCTCTTATGAGCCTTGTCAATTTTGTAGTACCTGTCCCATATTAGCGGCAGCACTTCTTCCGAAATACCTTCACCTGTATCCTTTATTTCAACCCTCACACCGTCAGTACCACTACTTTGAGTAATATTAACTGTCTTATCCGAACCTGTATATGTTATTGCATTATTAATCAAGTTATATATTACCTGAGAAATTTTAACTGAATCAGCAGTTATCAATATATCCTTATCACTATTAAATTCAATCCGGTAACCTTTCTGTTCAACAAGTTTATTGTATCTTTGAAGTATGTTTCTAATACATTCCGTAATATTAAAGGTCTCAAAATTAAGTTTGCGGGTTCCCGATTGCAACTGAGATATATCCAGAATATCGTTTACAAGTGTGGTAAGCCTTTTCGCCTCGTCAATTATTATCTGAACATTTTCAGGTGTATTTTCTCCCGGAAGATCACGCATGACTTCAGCATAACCAGTTATCATTGTAAGTGGTGTTCTAAGATCATGGGATATATTTGCAATTAACTCTCTGCGTAAACCCTCCACTTTTGATAACTCTTTTGCGGCGTAATTAAGAGTATTGTTAAGCTCAGTTATTTCAAGATAACCATGCCCGTGAAAGGTGGTTTCGTAGTTGCCCTTTGCAAGTTCTTTTGCAGAACTGTTTATTTTGATTATAGGGCCAGATACCTTTCTTGAAATTAAAAACCCCATTAACAAAGCCATCAGTAAGGTTATCCCGGTAACCCAAATTAACTGGATTCTCAATGTGTTTACGGTGGCATTTACCGGCGTAATAGTTGAATTCAGCATTACAATGGCACGTGCTCCGTCTTCCATGTTTACTATTTTAACGTAGATTATGTTACCTGGTAAATATCCCGGAGGTGCAAAGCCATTGGTAAGAGGATATCGGGTAGGAGAACGCTCTTCCATTGGCCTATCCATTGAGAATATTTCCAGATATGTGCCGTCATTTTGTTCTGCCTTGTTGTAAAACCTGAATAGTTCAGTGGGCGGTAGCTTGTGTATAATACAATCCGGACGTAACTCCACCGAGTACTTTGTCTTCCCACTGTCATCCAATATCCTTATGCATGTGTCTTCCTCCCGGGATAAAGAATTGATAAACTCCTGAAAATTTTCCTTGTCAATATTATTCTCAATTGTTTGAGCCATGGATTTAATATTACTAATTTTAATCTGTTTATAAAAATCATCAAGAAAAACTATCTGGAACAGCCAGAGCAAAACAAGCATTAGTGTAACAAAGGCTGTCAGATAGAGAAATATTTTATATTTAATAGAGATTTTATCATGTTTCAAATCTATAGCCCACCCCTCTTAGGGTAACTATGTTTTTACTGTAATCACCAAGGCTTTTTCTTAATAACTTGATGTGAGTGTCCAGCGTGCGGTCATCTCCGAAAAAATCGTATCCCCAGACATCTGTAATAAGCTTCTCCCTTGTGAGTGCGATACCTCTGTTTTTTACCATATAGAAAAAGACATCATATTCCTTGGGTGACATATCAATTTTTTCGTTATCAATATAAACAAGCCTTCCCGTAAAATCCACAGTCAAACCTTCAAAAGTAAATATATCTTTTTTATTTTCTGTTTCGGACATACCCCTGCTTCTTTTAACAATGGCATTTATTCTCATCATAAGTTCTTTGGGAGAAAAAGGCTTTACTACATAATCATCTATACCAAGCTCAAAGCCGTGGATTTTGTCATACTCTTCTCCTCGTGCGGAAAGCATAAGTATAGGGGTCTTACTGAATTTTTTTATTTCTTTGCAGGCGGAGAAGCCATCAAGCTCAGGCATCATTACATCCATTACTATAATATCAAATTTCATTTCCCTGCATACTTGAATTGCTTCCATTCCGTCTGCAGCTTCGACAACCTCATGTCCCTCGAAAACCGCATATTTTTTAATAATAGCCCTTATTCCAGCTTCGTCATCAACGATCAGAATTTTATACATGCATCCTCCATTAAACAAAACAGTACAATATATTTATTATACATTATTCCGCTATCAAAAGGACGTTCTTGGGTAATCTTCTCTTTGCCGTTATCTTCGCCTTTATTTTGTTCTAAACTTTGATACGGTTTCCATAAGAACACCAGATAATTCAGTAAGTGAACCAACAGATGCAGATATTTCTTCCATAGTAGAGGTTTGCTCCTCTACAGAAGCTGTCACTTCCTCCGAAATAGCAGCATTCTCTCCTGAAATATCCGAAATGGAATTTATGGAGTTTACCACCTGTTCTGTTCCGGCCGACATTTGCTGTGCTACCGCTGAAACATCCTGCACCCTGTTGGCAATTTCGCTTATACCTGTCAGAATCCTATCAAATGAGTGATTTGCCATATCTACTCTTTCCAATCCTGCTTCTATATCCTTCTCTTCTTCTTCAATTGCTTTAATAACATTCAATATATCCTGTTGTATCTCAATTATAATGGCTGAGATATCCTTTGTGGAGGTTGCAGATTGTTCAGCCAGCTTCCTTATTTCATCCGCTACAGCTGCGAAACCCCTTCCCTGTTCTCCTGCCCGAGCCGCTTCAATGGCAGCATTTAAAGCTAACAAATTTGTTTGTGCTGAGATGTTTGTTATTACTTCAATTATTCCCTGTATTGATTTTGATTTTTCCTCCAAATTTTTAACACTACCTACAGATTCCTGAGAAGTTTTGTTAATAATATTCATCTGGTTTATTATCAAATCCAAGTCACGTTTGCCTTCATCTGACAGCTTGTTAACGGTTCCTACCTCATTAGCAATATCCTGCATATTCACAGCTGTCTGTTCAGCCCCCTTTGAAAGTTCAGACATTGTGTGGGCTACTTCCTTTAACCTGTTATTCTGGTTTTCAGCACCTGTTGCCACTTCCTGTATGGAATTTGCAATTTCTTCTGATGCTGCGGTTGCTGTTTGAGTTCCAGCCATCAACTGTTGGGTCGAAGATGCAATAGTAGTCGCGCTCTCAGAAGTTTGTGAAACCAACATTTTTAGATTATTCAGCAGTGTCTTGAAAGATATCGCCAATCTGGAAACTTCGTCTCTCCCTTTAATCTTTTTATTATATTCAATTGTTAAATCACCATCAGCTACTCGCGTTATCAATGCATTCAGCAAATTTATAGGTTTAGTAATGCTTAGGGTAATGAAGATTGCTACCAAAATACTCACAACAATTGCCACTGCTAATAGTATAAATATGAATATTCTTGCAGCTGTGTTTGTATAAGAAATTTCATTGTTAAAGTTTTCAGCATCACTTTGGGTAAGTTCAGTCAAATTGTGAACATAGTCTTCTATTTTCTTTATTTGTTCTGCACTGGTTGTCCTGCTAACCTCCGTCGCTTTTGGCTTGTTTCCTTCCTTTATTAATTTAATTATTTCTTCACGGGTAAGAGTCCATTCATCAAAAGATTTCATAAGACCATCTACCAGTGATTTGTCCCCAAGAAATGTTTTTTGTAAATTCTCTAAGTTTTGGTGCGCTTCTTGAGTACTCTTATCTAAATTATCAATTGTAGTTTCAAGTTTATCTGCATTTTCCGGTGATAAGATATCCTTCATGGAACTATCAATCTTGTAAATATCTGACTCTGTTTCCAATACAGTTGCTCGTGATGCAAAGGAATTGAAATATATTTTATCAGATAATTGACCTACCTTTTGAAGTGCCATTAATGATAGTATAACCAGAGCAATGGAAATAAGTATAATCAATGCATATCCCAATGACAGCCTAAGGCCTATTTTAACTTTATTTAACATGTGTAATCCCCCTAATAATTAATTGTCACCATTAATTCATGTTTTCCTTTATTCCATCCCAGAACACTTCAAAGCAAGTATCCAGTTGATTTTCCGACAGCTTATACGGAACTATCATTAATGAATCGGTAAACCCACTTATATAAGAGAAGAAAGACATAACTAACAAGCCTGTATCCGCATTTTTTAGCTGTTTTGTCTTAATCCCCTCTTCAAACAATTCCAAATAGCCTTCTACAATAGGTTTTTGACTCAAAAGCCTATTTGTATCGTATTTACCTTCCATACCTGACGGGATAAAAAAGCGTATTCTTTGCCATAACTGCAGTTCAAATTTATGAGTAGAAAAAAATATGTAATAGTTTTTGAAAATATTTGAAAGAACAGTCTTTAAATCCTTACCGTTGCCAACAACAGGCTTACAATCGTTTTCCCATGTTATTTTTTCAAATAATTCATTAACCACAATGAGAAAAATTTCCTCCTTACTCTTATAGTGGGCATATATTGAAGAACCACGGATACCAACCGCTTTTCCGATTTCTCTAATTGTAGTGTTTTCATATCCTTTTGATGCAAATAGTTTTAAAGCTTCTTCCTTTATTTTTGTATCCAAGTGAATATCGCCTTCTTCCTAACAAGCGTTTGTTTTTATATAGCATAATTAGTATACCATGGTATTATGTTAATTAAAATAAGATTTTTGTTGAATTTTGTTATAAATTATAGTTTTGATTCCATAAAAAAATCATGGCCGGAAGGAATTTCTTTCATCCCTCTAACCATGATTCTATGGCACGTACTTTTATGTTAAATACTATATCTCTCGTCGGCCTTCAAAAGCCTTTGCAAGCGTTACCTCATCGGCGTATTCCAAATCACCGCCTACAGGTATACCATGTGCTATTCTTGTTACTTTTACTCCTAAAGGCTTTATGAGCTTTGATATATACATTGCAGTTGCTTCCCCTTCAACATTTGGATTAGTTGCAAGAATTACCTCTTTTACTTCTCCGCTTCCTAATCTTGTTATCAACTCCTTGATACGGATTTCGTCAGGCCCTATCCCCTGCATGGGAGAAATTGCCCCCTGCAAAACATGATACAGCCCTTTGAATTCACGTGTCCTCTCCATTGCTACAACATCACGGGGGTCCTGAACCACACATATAGCCGTTTTATCTCTCGAAGTTCCGCTGCACAGCGGGCAAGGATCAATATCGGTAAGGTTACTGCACACAGAGCAGTATCTGGTCTTTTGCTTTGCCTCTAATATTGATTCTGACAACTTTTGAACCTTTTCCATAGGCATATTTATTACATGAAAAGCCAGACGCTGTGCCGACTTGTGTCCGATGCCCGGAAGTTTCTGAAATTCCTCAACCAACTTTGCAACGGGAACTGCATAATATTCCATTTTTTAACCTCCATAGGGGCATACCTAAGCGACAATATTCCTCTTAAAACATTCCCGGTAAACCGCCTAATCCGCCTGTTATTTTACCCATTTCGGAGTTAGCCAGTTCTTCAGCCTTTCTCAATGCCTCATTAACAGCACTCATTATTAAATCCTGAAGCATTTCCACATCATCAGGGTCAACAACCTCAGGCTTTATAGTAATTTCCTTAATTTCCTTTTTACCTGTAGCAACTATATTTATTGCTCCACCGCCAACAGAAACCTCAATAGTCTTGTTTTCCAAATCCTGTTGTGCCTTCTCCATATCCTTCTGCATCTTCTGGGCTTGTTTCATCAGGTTGTTCATGTTTCCGCCCATGCCGCCTCCAAAACCGCCTCCGGGGAATCCACCTCTTGCCATCTGTATTTCCTCCTGTTATTTTAAATTTAATAGTTTACAAATTTATCAATTTATATTATATCCTATTCGTCTATTATATCAAGCGGGACGTTCAATCTGTCTGAAATTTCCCTTGTCATC
>JAEZIU010000302.1 GCA_023436485.1 Bacillota bacterium
TTCGTAAACAGCCCATCCCAATTGTCCTGCTGCATATGACATAGGATGAGTAAATTTTATTCCGTCTCCGGCATCTGCCCATCCTCCGGTCAGATCAAGACCTACATCTTTGCCGTCAGTCATTGCAGCATCACCTCTGTAGGGCAAAACATAGTTGTCGGGTAAATCCCCAAGGCGATTAGCTTTGTAAAATAGAATTGACTTCTGCATGGCTTCGCCGTAGTTGTAAAATGAGCCTCCCACACGTGGCGAAGTTGCTGCATTTGCAGTTGTCGGAGCATACACGAATAATGACAACAGCAGTGACGTGATTAGCATGAAACTGGTTGTTTTAAGGAATTTTTTCCTCATGATAATACCTCCATTACAAATTTAATTTTCTAAAAATTTGAGCTTTCGGCTGGAATTATATCGATAAACGAAGAGTGTTAAAGAGTAGAATTTAAATTAATACAAATATTACTTTACTTTCTTAATTATACAATTTTACCCTGTAGTTTGTACAGATTTAAGCATAAAATGTTAGGCAAAAAAAGAACGACGCTGCTGTGCGTCGTTCCTATCTCCGGGTAATTTCATTAAATTCCGTAAAATGAGTATTCCCCATGTTTTTCACGAGAAACAAAAGGTTTATTTTCAAATGCATTATCTTTGTTTTCAATAACCCCTTTAAGGATTACTCTTGTCAAGTCAGGTACATCAGGAGATTTTACCGCTTCGTTTATATCCATAAACAGAGCCTCGCTGTTTTCTCTATTATCTGAATTTGGCGTTCCTTCAATATAATCCATCAGAAACACTGCGTACCAGTCTTTTAAATTAAAACGTACTCCTACCAACTCTGTTGGTTTTGCCACAACGGTAGTTTCCTCTAAAACCTCTCTGCATAATGCTTGCTGTGGCGTTTCGTTGATTTTAACATACCCGCCGGGAATAATAAGTTTTCCCTTTCCTGCTCCATATGTGTGGCGAACCAGGAGTACTTCATTTTCTTTTAGTACGATTCCTCCTACAGATTGACACCAATTAGTGTTCTCATCTTTTTTTACGTCCAATGTACAGTTCCTCCGGCTATTAATTAATTTTTCCCTAACAGGATATCATATATTGCCGTCGTATGTGAATTGGTAAAAGCAACAAGAACCTAAAACAAGCTCCTTATCTTGTCGTTTATGGGCATAGGGTCAACTGCTTTTGCAGGATTATCAGTAATTCCGTGTTCCTGCTTTAGCTGCAGTATCCTTGTAACACTTTTGTCAATCCGATCCATAGGCAACTGCCCCGACTGAGCAGCATTCCTTAGAGCAGAAATTACTGTCTTCTCTTTTTCAAAATCGTGGCACACAAGGACTATGTCGCTTCCCGCAAGTACAGATTTTACTGCCGCCTGACCGATATTATAGTTCTTTACTATTGCTCCCATAGTGAAGTCATCGGTAATGACAACTCCGTCATAATTCATTTCTGTTCTCAATATATCTGAAATAATGGTTCTGGAGAAGGATGCAGGATTTTTAGGGTCTATTTTCGGTAAAAGAATATGTGCGACCATTACAGCCTCTGCCCCATTTTCTATTGCATCCCTGAAAGGTCTTAACTCAAAGCTCCTGAGTCTTTTTAAATCATTATTAACCCTTGGAAGTCCCACATGTGAATCAGTTGAAGTATCACCATGTCCGGGGAAATGCTTTATAACGGGAATAATGTTCTTGGATTGCAAGCCTTTCATGGTCTGCACTCCAAGTTTACCCACCAATTGCGGGGTTGTTCCGAAGGATCTGTCACCTATAACCGGATTCTTTGGATTGCTGTTAATGTCAAGGACAGGTGCAAAGTCCATGTTCATTCCAAAGGATTTAAGTTCCTCTCCAATTATACTGCCCACTTGGTGTGACACGGAACTGTTATTGAGTTTACCGATAGTTCTATTTGAAGGAATCTTAAGAAATTCGTCGGGGAGTCTGGAAACCCTACCTCCTTCTTCATCTACTGAAAGAAATAATGGTACCTTGTTTGACTGATTTACACGTTTCAACGAATTCAATAATCCAAGCATTTGGCTGGAATTCTTTATATTACTTTTAAAGAGGATAAAACCTCCCACATTATATTCTTCTATCATTTGCCTTGCATGTTCATCTACTGCATATCCATCTAAACCGACTATGACCATCTGACCGATTTTTTCGTCCAGGCTCATACCCATAATCTGTTCCTTTATTTTGTCCCCTTCTTGAACAGGTTCCCCTGAAGTATTAATGGGTGTGGGTACGGGTGTGGCTGTAGCTGTGGATGGTGTCACAGTATCGGTTTGATGTGATGGTGTATTTAATCCGACATCTTTACCGCCGCTACCAGGGCTATTACTATTATCCCGGTTGTAAACCAAAGCTATATATCCTATCTCAGCAGCTAAGGCTACCAGTAAAATCACTATAAATATTGTTAAAAACTTTCTGCGTCTGTTCCTGTATCTGGTTTTCCGCACAAAAACCCCTCCTTGATTGCTAAATAGATGCTTTTAGAATCTATGATATATCATATTATAATTATATACCAGCATCTGTTTAAAATAGCTCTAAGGGTAATATGCTTGGAATCTAGTAGAGTATTATAGGCGAACGTCGATCTCCTGTGGGGCCTTGAATAATCAACCTCAAGTCTTTTGTGACTTTTGGTATTTCAAATGCAATGCCTCCCCTGAACTCAGAAGATGGTGCTATATGCCCGTCCATTTGTTCCATATTTTCATCATCAAGACAAGAAATGGCTCCCAGTGACGTATTATTATAGGATGTTCCAAACCTATCTGTAAGATCGAACATTGTTTCTGTATTTATAGTTGCAGTTTTCTTTGAATTATTTTCTATGGTAACATCAATCAACAGAAAAGTTCTTCCTTCGTCCGCTTCAAAAAGTTCTGACTTCTCGCTTTTTTTATATGCATTTATAATATAATTCAAACCTTTTATGGTTACGCTTTTATCTACTATTATCCAATCTTCATTTTCCGTGCTTGTTTTATGTGATTTTTTTATGTTTGAATCTATACTCGGTATGTTATCGTCTATTAAACTTTCATGTGTAATTGTTGCAGATGATGATGTTAATGAATTGTCTTTAGAATTTGGTACTGATTCGCAAGAACATAGTGCTGAAATGATAACGGTAGCAAAAAATAATAATAAACCCCTTTTCATAAATTGTCCTCTTTATTATGTCCGGTGTAAGTTTTATCCATTTTTAAAGCTCGTTACATATTACACCATAATATGTAATATGTCAATAAAAGTTATATACATTTTGATATTGTAAAATTTGATAGAATATTGTAAATTTAGTATGCTTATTTACATTTTACCAATTATATTGGAGGGGATTATTTTGTTGGAATTCTTTCTATCAGCTCTGGAAACAGAAGACGACAGAAATAAATTTACTGCTCTATATAGATATTATGAAAGTGCAATGTACAATGTCGCATTCAGTATTCTTAGGGATCGTTATCTTGCAGAGGACGCTGTACACGATGCACTATTAAAGCTTATAAATTATATTTCTGACATTTCAGATATTAAATGTCACAAAACAAGGGCTTTGATCGTTATTATTACTAAAAGCACGGCTATAGATATTTATCGAAAGCGGGACAAACAGTTTACGAATGAAAAGACTGAGCTACCCGAGGAGGCTGATACAGGCGAATTACCGCTAGATCATATTATTGCTGACGAAAGTTTTAACGAACTGAAGATGAAACTTAATAATTTAAATAAGGAGTATCTGGACATTGTTTTGCTAAGGCATTTATATGAATTGTCAAATAGTGAAATTGCAGATGTCCTGTGTATTTCAGGCGACGCTGTACGACAACGTCTTAGTCGGGCTAAAAAAGCCATCAGAAAATTAATTGAGGAGGAAGGTAAATGAGTTCAACAAAGACGTTGCAGGACGTTTTGATTTCTGTTGCAAAAGATACTCAGAAAAATTTATCATCTGAATTGGATAGATATATGTCTCCTTCGCATAAGTTCTCACGGAAATATGCAAAACGAAAAAAACTCATACTCAGGTCACAGGGTGAAGTTTTGCCTATTAATAGTTTTAGAAAACGGATTCTCATTCCCCTGGTTATCATCATTACAATTTTGACATGTGCAATGAGTGTGCCTGCAATCCGCGAACCGGTAATTACCTTTATTGTTAATGTTTATAATGAGATGACCGACTTCATTATAAGATCAGATAGCAATGAAACTCAGGTAACTATCAATGATTTTACATTGAATTATATTCCTGAAAATTATACTCTGCAAGATACACAAGTAGCTGCAAGTATAAAAACAGAGGCCTATAAGGATAATTCGGGCCATAGTTTTGCTTTTACTCTGGAATATTACAAAAAGGGAATAAATTTTTCAATGGATACTGAAAATGCAAAAGTAACCAAAACCAAAATACGAGGTCTCAAAACTGTAATTGCAGATAAAAGTACCGGTGTAAATGTTGCAGTTTTTGATAATAAAAGGCATCAAATTTGGAACTTAACAGGGAATATAGATTATGATGTTGCATTAAAAATTGTACAAAATGTCAAAATAAAATAATTTTTTAAAAAAATAGCATTTATGTGTCACAAATTCCTTCTCTCATTCGTTATATATATAAATAAGAGAGGGGGGTTGTTTTATGAAATACTGTTTTCAAAAATATTTTAGTGTGTTGCTCTGTGCATTTTGTTTGACGGTACCTGTATCAGCTAGTATAACATATGCAGCAGACAACTCGGAAATAGTATCTCAGCCTTTAAATCTGTATATAAGTTCTACTTCGGAAAATGTAAGTATTTCCGACGGCATTGCGACTTGTAGTTCCTCTATAAGATCAACTACAAACGTAACAGAAGTAATAATAGTTGCAAAGCTTCAGAAATTTCAAAATAACAGTTGGGTAACTCAGGAGACCTTTACAGAAACCTCTTATACATACTATGGTGCATTAAGTAGAACATGTGCCGTAGATCACGGATACTCCTATAGGTTGGTTACTACCTATCAGGCTCTTATAAACGGTGTATCCGTGGAAACTGTAAACAAGACTTATAATTACGGACTGTATTTGTAATTCTCATTTGCAGTTAATTAGATTAGCTATGATATATGATTTTCTTTATCTGGATTATTTTGGGTGGTAAGAAT
>JAEZIU010000314.1 GCA_023436485.1 Bacillota bacterium
ATGGTATTAAACCTGACATAACCAACACCTCCTAATTTTTATTATCTATATTAATATGTTGTTTACAATTATATTTATACAATGTTTTCCTTTATTAATCAATCTCTGACTTTGACCTTCTTTGACCTTAATGCCATGATAAGTTAATTTATCTCTTTAAATCTCAATATTTCTTTAATTTATTTGAAATTTTACCCAATAAATTTCTGGAAGTTGGCTATATGGAGTTTTTGCCAGGGCTGGAGCAATACTACTTATGGATATGGATAAAACTATAAAAACAACTACTAGCAGCTTAAGTAATTTTCTCATCTCAACACTCCTAATAGCATTTTATGGTAATTTTACTCTACCTTTGCAACCACTTCAATACCGTTAAGTATCATATTGTATAACGCAAATACATGCATTAAATCACCGTCATGCAATCCTAAATCATAGGTTTCAACAGCGTTCATTGGGACTATAACCCTAGAATTCTTGTTCTGTTTGTTAAACCAGGTTTTAAGCGTTACTGCAAATTGCTGTATACATATATCAGTACAATCTCCTGTAATAATAAATGTATCGGTGTCGCCATTCTCTTTTAGCCATTGTGCAAATTCTTCTTCAAGGAAGCCATTAGTTGAGTTTTTGCTTATAAGGGTGTACCCGCCTACCTGCTTAATCTCATCAACTATTTCTCCTTCACTTGTACCACATATACAGTGTTGAGGATAGGATTCAAACTCTGGTGAATAATTTGAGTGACAGTCAGCAAAAGCAACTTTTTTTATTTTTAAATCATCACAAGCCTTTGATACTGTGACTATCTCTGGAATTATCCCTTCTACTCTTGAGCTCTGCAGAGCTCCCTCTCTGGCAAAGCCATTTACCATATCAATTATTACAAGAGCCGTTTGCTCAACCTTTAAATCATTTAACTTTATTGCAGGAAGTTTTTCTAGCATATCAATTATTTCGTTTAAAGTATTAGTACTCTTATTTAAAAATCCATCTCTATTAAATGCTGTCATAGCTATCTCTCCTTTCATAGGTTGCTACTATTATAAATCACTTCTATATAGATTTAATATTATATGTACATAACATTTTGTCAATAACATACTGGAGCTTTTGAAATATTAGTATCCCACTGTTTACTTTATTCATATATTGAATAGTAATAAAGTAAAGGGAGATCTCAAAATAATGAATAACAATATGTCTCCACAATTTATCCCAGGTGAAAATGCTATATCCATAGTGAGTCATCCTCCAGAAATCCAACCGGGCACCTCTCTCAAAATAGTAAAACCATGGTTTGGGAATCTATGTGCAGTCCTATTGCCCGACGGTAATATACATCGCTGGTTTGCTTGGTTTGAACTAAGGCCAGAGAATTCATATTTAGCCCCAGGAGCTTTTGCTACGGTGTTAAATACAACCGGACATGGCAATCCACCTCCTGTAGAGGTAGGAACAAGAGTTCAAATTGTAAAATGTATTCCAACATTTTTCTATGATTCAATACTGAATAATGGCGAATACCACAGGTGGCTTGCACAATTTGAGCTTGCAAATCCCTTACACCCTTAACAGACCACGGAATCCTCTTGCTGCATAATAGGATTCTGCGCCGTTATGATACACGAATACATGATCATACCTACGATCACAGAAGAGAGCACCGCCGAGTTTTCTAATATCAGTAGGAGTTGCTATCCAGCTAGATGTTTTAGTATCAAACTTCCCGAACTTTTGCAAGTGTCGGTAGTTTTCTTCTGTTAAAAGTTCAATACCCATATCAGCTGCCATATCCACAACGCTGTTCTCTGGTCTGTTTTCTTTCCTTGACTCTAGTGCCTCGCGGTCGTAGCAAAGGCTTCTGCGCCCTTTAGGGCTCTCTGCTGAACAATCGTAAAAGATATATTCACCAGTAGCTTCATCGTAACCAACAACATCTGGTTCACCCCCGGTTGCTTCCATCTCATTGAGTGAGCGCAGCTTTTCAGTGCCATTCTGAAGTCTTGCTTTTACTTTGTCCCATTCAATTCCATTATGACGGTTCAAATTATTCTCAAAACGATGTTTCAATAAATCGAGTAATTGTTCATTTGACATATTTGGTCCCCCCCTCCTGTTATAAAAGATATTATTTCCAGTAATAAATATCATGTGAAATATTTTCACTATTTATTTAAATAAAAGTAGCCTTATTCACCAAATATACCCATATGTAATGCCAATAAACAGTTAGATTATTGTGAAAATGTTAACCACTTACTTTCTGCCAAATAAAAACGGCTATCAGAGCCTAAAACCCTGAAAGCCGTTTTTTCTGTCAAGCTTAGCGCTTACAGATAATAATTCCATATTGTTAGCATCTTAGCTATCTTAAATATACACATAGAATTTTCCATCTTCTTTCTATCTTCTCTCTTTATAGAATTCCTTTTGAAATTTTGCAATCTGCTTACCAAAATATTTCTCATGAGCTCTCAGCCTTCCTTCCTTTTTAGCCTCTAGATGTGCCAGCTCTTTTTGCAGCTTCAGCCAGCTCTCCCATCTTTTCATTTCCAATTTTCCTGTATCAAGTGCTTCTCTAACAGCACATCCTGGTTCATTCTGATGTTTACAGTCATGGAATCGACACAGATTTGTCAGTTCCTCGACATCACCGAACAAAACTTCCATACCAGAATCTGCTTCCCATAGAGATAGCGTACGCATTCCGGGTGTATCCAAGATTAATCCTCCGCCTGGCAAAAGCAGAAGTTCTCTATGGGTGGTAGTATGCCTTCCCTTAC
>JAEZIU010000022.1 GCA_023436485.1 Bacillota bacterium
GCTGTGATCCTGTGGTGATTTATTCTGCGACTGCTCCCCTTCCACAATATATAGATGAAATAATGTTTGCCGGATTTTTAAGAAAAAAACCCGTATCATTGGTAAAATCAATCACAAATGATATTTATGTTCCGGCAAATGCTGATTTTATACTGGAAGGGTATGTGGACACAAGTGAGAAACTTCGTCTGGAGGGCCCTTTTGGAGATCATACAGGGTATTATTCTCTTGCTGATATGTATCCGGTTTTCCATTTGACCTGCATGACCTACAGAGAGGATGCTATTTTTCCGGCAACCGTTGTTGGGAAACCCCCTATGGAGGACTGCTATCTTGGTAAGGCTACGGAAAAATTGTTTCTCCCGCTGCTAAAGATTCAATTTCCTGAAATAATCGACATGAATTTTCCCTTGGAGGGCGTCTTTCATAACTGCGTAATTGTTTCAATAAAAAAGCGGTTTCCGGGACATGCTAAAAAAGTAATGAACTCAATTTGGGGTTCCGGGCAGATGATGTACACAAAAATGATTGTAATTGTGGATGAATCTGTAAATCCACATGATTTATCAACAGTTGCATGGAAGGTTTTCAACAATATTGACGGCAGACGGGATATAGTACTGTCTGACGGCCCTCTTGATGCACTGGATCACGCCTCTGACCAAAGGCATTACGGATGCAGAATAGGAATTGATGCTACTGTGAAATTCCCGGAGGAAGGCTATAGCCGTACTTGGCCTGATGAAATAGCCATGTCGGAGGAAATAAAGGCACTGGTAACAAAAAGATGGAAGGAATACGGCTTTTGATAAGGAGGAAACATGCTTGCAGCAAAGGTAATAAGTAAAATATCTGACTATGGTACTCTTGTAATGTTTTCTCACTCAATATTTTCTTTGTCATTTGCTATTATTTCCATGTTGCTGGCTTCAAATGGGTTTCCCGGTGCATGGAAGGTGTTGTGGATACTGACGGCATTCATGGGAGCCAGGACAGGTGCTAATGCCCTAAACAGGGCTATTGATGCTGAGATTGACAAGCTCAATCCCAGAACCGCTGTAAGGCAGATTCCGCAGGGATTGGTTAGGAAAGGTGAAGCGGTTGGACTGGCGTTGGTTTCTTTTACACTAATGCTTGTCTCTGCAGGTATGCTGAACATGCTTTGTCTTATTCTGGCACCACTTGCACTTTTGTTTATGACAGGCTACTCCTATACAAAAAGGTTTACATGGCTTTGTCATATAATACTGGGAATTACTACAGCTGGTGCACCGGTGGGAGCATGGATTGCCGTAAGGGGAAACTTATCTTTTACACCGTTGCTAATGGGTGCTGCAAACACCTTATGGGTAGCTGGCTTTGACATAATATACGGTATTCAGGACTATGAATTTGATAAGGCCAACAACCTTCGTTCGATTCCTGTGAAATTTGGCATACGTAATGCACTTCATATCTCCAGTGCTTTCCATTTGTTATCCTGTATTTGCCTGCTTGTATTGGGACTAATCAGCAATCAACTTGGAATAATATATTTCTCGGGACTATTGGTGATAACAGTACTTTTTGCTATCGAACATTCTCTTGTTGCCAACGTGAGAAAGCCGGAGGACAAGGGCGTCAACTTATATTCATTTACTTCATACTCACTTAATCAGCTCATTAGCATAGTATTTTTGACAGCTTCTTTACTGGAAATATTTATTTAAGTTTAACTTTCATTTGATAACATTAAATCAGCATTATATGTAAAAGGATAGACTTACCACAATTGATAATGTAAACTTGTCTTATTAATCATTTTTAGGGAAACATTGTAAGACCTATAAGAGTTACAAAAAATAAAAGGAGATAAGATTAATGAAAAAAGTTGTTTCGTACATGATGTCATTTGTTTTAATTTTTAGCCTTTTTCTAAATGCGGCACCCAATGTAAATGCTGCTCAAACGGAACTCAAGGCGTTGCCCAAGGCAGGGCAGGTAGTATCCGGCTTCAAGGTAATGGAAGTTGGAAATATGGAAGTTATTGATAGTAAAACTGTTTTATTCGAGCATGAAAAAACAGGTGCAAAGCTTATTTTTATTCAAAATAAAGATACTGACAGAGCATTTGATATTTCATTTAAAACACCTGCGTTTGACGATACAGGGGTTAATCATGTATTAGAGCATATAACTGTATCCGGCTCGCAAAAGTACCCCATGAAAAATGTACTATTTTCAATTTTAAACCAGACATATTCTACTTTTATAAATGCATTTACAGCTCAAAACTTTACTACATATCCTGTCTCATCACTGAGTGAGGATCAGCTTGTAAAGCTAACGGAAGTTTATCTGGATTGTGTATATCATCCCTCAGTATACAATGATAAGAATATCTTTAAAAGAGAAGCCTGGAGATATGAGATGGCTGACAACAAGGCAGATCTTAATATCAGCGGCACAGTGTATAATGAAATGAAGGGCGCTCTTGGAAATATATCAACTGCGGCTGCATACAACGATTTAAAGACCCTTTTCCCAAACAGTACTCAATCCACCATTTCGGGAGGAGATCCTGAAAAAGTAAAGAATTTGACATATGATAATGTAATTAAGACTCACGACACATACTACCATCCGTCTAATTCACTTATGGTTCTGTATGGAAATGTTGATTATGAAAGATTTCTTAAAATGATTGATGACAGTTACCTTTCAAAATATGAAAAAAAGGATATAAAAATTGAAAAGTTAAAGCTGGAGCCATTTAAGAAGACTGTTGAAAAAACCTATAAATATCCGGTGGCTGCGGGTACAAATACACAGAATGCATCTCAGATTGATTATTGCTTTGCACTGGAGAATGTTACTAATGAAGACCTATTGGGCACGGCTATATTAAGCGAGCTGCTTGGAAGTAATACGTCAGCTTTAAAACAGGAATTCAGGGATAAAAAACTTGGAGGAGATATTGTAGTTAGTTATAATACAGGACTATCCATACCGGTTTTAAGTTTTTCTGCACAGAATACTGATGAAAGTAAAAAAGCTGATTTTAAAGCACTGGTTGATAAATATCTGAGTAATATTGTAAAATCCGGTTTTAAAAAAGATGATATTGATGCAGTAATAGCCGGAGAATTGAAGGGATCATCAAATATTACCGAGACCCCAAACCTTGGAGTAAATTTATCTACGCAAATTGGCAGCTTCTGGGCTAATTTCGGCAGTATTAACTTTTATAACGACATGCTTAAGGACATAAAATCTATTGCCAATAAGTCGAACAAGAAATATTTTGAAGGTCTTATAAATAAATTCCTTTTGAATAACAAAAACACTGCACTTGTTGTTACTGTTCCCGAGGCAGGACTTGCGGAAAAACAGGCGGCTGAACAGAAAAAATATCTTTCGGATCTAAAGGCATCAATGAGCCAACAGCAAATAGATACAATTGTTGGTGAAACAAAAACCTACAACGAATGGAATAGCAGAGAAGATAATAAAGATGTAGTTAAGAGTATTCAGGCTGTAAAGATTTCAGATTTACCTGAGGAAGTTAAAAATTATAACGTAAAAGAAGCTAAATCTGACGGAGTAAGATTGATATCAGCAGAAGCAAATGTTGGAGAGACCGAATCCACCAGTATGTATTTCGATACTTCATCTGTTCCTGCAGATAAGCTGCATTACTTAAAACTATATGGAGATTTATTGGGGAACCTTGATACAAAGTCCCATAAAAAAGACGAGCTAGGTAATCTCAAGAAAAGGTATATCGGCGGAGGCTCATTTAACTTATCAGCTTTACCTGATAAAAATTATAAGAATTATGCTCCTGTCCTGAGTGCTTCATGGACGGGAATAATGGGGGATTATGACAAGCAGCTTGAAGTTGTTAAAGACATTCTAATTAACACTCAATTTAATAAAAACGATGATATTTTAAATATAATTAAATCCAAAATATCAGAACTTAAAACACAATTTACAAGCAATCCTATAAGTATACAGGCAATGAGAAGCAGATCCCATTTCAGTGAGGTTTATAACTATCTTGATTACACGTCAGGTTTAGATTATTACAACTTCCTTACAAAACTGGAAAAAGACCTTTCCTCTAACCCAAAAGCTGTTACAAAAGAACTGGAAAATATAAAAACATTGGTTGTAAACAAAAAGAATTTGATAATTACATTTGCGGGAAATAAGAACAACATCGGTAAGTTTGAGTCGACAATCAAGAAGTTCACTAACGGTATTCCATCAAAGAATATCGCAAAACAGGATTACTCAAAACTTCCAAAGCCTGCAAAAAGGGAGGGTATATCCGTAGACAGTACTGTACAGTATAATATGATTTATTCAACATATGAAAAAATGGGAACAGCATTTAGCGGAAAATATATTCCTATAGGTTCAGTTATAAACGAAAACTATATTACTCCAAAGATAAGATTCGGCTATGGAGCCTATGACAACATAGTTAACTTTGGAGATGAAGGCTTCATGCTTGCATCATACCGTGACCCTAATATCAAGGAGACTTTTGAGGTATATAACGGATTACCGGAATTCCTTAAGAATATTAACCTTACTCAGGAACAGTTGGATAGCTACATTCTGAAGTCATTCAGTAATTATACTGTTTCCGCAGGAGAATTGTCCGGGGCTAATACAGCGTTATCATATTATTTGATGGGCATGAAATCTGAGGATATTTTAAAGATATTAAGAGAAATTAAATCCGTTACCGTTCAGGATGTGAAAGATTCAGCATCCATGCTTGAAAACATGCTTAAAAACGGAACCTATTCAACTGCAGGAAGTAAGGAAAAACTTACTGAAAACAAGGAACTTTATGATGATATAGTTTCATTGGGTCAGGAACAGGATGCTAAGACCGATAGTTCAATTACCAGAGGTCAATTTTTTGAATTGGTTCTGGCAGGTGCTCCAAACCCTCTTGAAATAGCTAAACAGCAGGGCTTGATAACTGCTGACAAAAAAGGAAACTACAATGAAAACAGAAAGCTAACGAGAGAAGAACTTGCAGTATTTATATACAAATTAGCAACTTTAAGCGGTGTACAGCTTCCAACTGCAAAGCCTGCAATAGCAGACATCAACTCTGTTGCAGCATGGTCAAAAAATGCAGTTAATGCTTTGGTTGGTTTTGATATTATCAAGTTGGATGACAAGGGCAATTTTAATCCAAAAGGTGAAGTAACAGCTGCCTTTGTTACTACAGTTATAAATGACCTTAATCAGAAACTGACAGCTAAATAACTTTACTTCGCAACAATAAAAGCCTCTGTACCTATTACATTAAAAGTAATTTGGTACAGGGCTTTTTTAGTACTCATAAAAATCGTATTTGTGTAATATAGTGCTTTTATGGAGGTTGATACAAATGCGAAATAAATTTTTGGTCAGGATTTTATGTGCAGCAATGATTCTTTCAATAGTTTTTGCTGCCTGCGGATGTAACGAGAGAAAAGGCGGCGGTGACGGGGAACATCTGAAGATAGGCCTTACGCCGGCTGTGGATGCCATTCCCTATATAATTGGCCGGAACAGGGACATATTTAAAAAACAAGGGCTAAACGTGGATTTGGTAGTGTTTAAAAGTGCCGGTGAAAGAGATGCAGCCTTTCAAAGCTCCGATATAGACGGCGTTTTATGCGACATGGTAGCTGTCTGCCTTTATCAGAATGCAGGCTTTAAAGTGAAAATAACAGGAGTTACAGATGGTGACTTCATACTTCTGGCTAGCGCACAATCAGGCATTAAGAATTTAAGAGAGGTAAAAGGTTGTCAAATTGCAATATCCGAAAATACAGTTATTGAGTATGCTCTGGATAATATTTTAAATAAGAACGGTATTGACACAAAACAGGTAAAAAAAGTGGCAGTACCCTCCATTCCGGTTCGTTTGGAAATGCTTCAGCATAACAAGGTACAGCTTGCTCTGCTTCCGGAGCCCTTTTCTTCAATGGCTGTTAAAAATGGAGCAGTTATTTTGGATTCTGCATATAAGAACAATATTTACAGCAATGTAATTGCATTTAAAGAGTCTACTATTAATCAAAAATCATCTGCAATTAAAAAAATGAATGATGCTTATAATGAATCCGTCAAATACATAAAGGAGAATCCCATAGAAAAGTATCAGGATGAAGTAATTAAATTTATAGGATATCCTGCAGACATGAAAGGAAATATTGTATTGCCTGATTACAGAAGAGCCGGGCTTCCTGAGGACAATGAGCTGAAACGTACTCTTGAGTGGGCTAAAAAGGAACACCTGCTTAATAAAAGAATCACTGAAAGTGATTTGACAGAAAAAGTAAAATAAATTTCATTAAAGCTATTGTAAAGCAAAAACAGATGTGGTAATATATGGTTATAAAATTTCATTTTTAATAAGGCAACGATGCCAATTCTGTATTCAAATCAGGATTGGTTTTTTTTTATATTATGTACAACTTATACTTGGCAATGACGCCGGTTTCTTTGAGGAAACCCGGCGTTTTTTATTTATATAAATAGATTAAGGAGATGAGTTTTATGAAAAAAATTGAAATGATTATCAGGCCAGAAAAGCTGGAAGATGTGAAGGAAATATTGAATGAATCACAGATATTCGGTATGACTGTATTAATGGTTTCAGGCTGCGGACACCAGAAGGGAAGAAAAGAAATATACAGAGGTGCCGAGGTTGCAATAAATCTTCTTCCTAAAGTAATGGTTCAAACAGTTGTACACGATGATGCAGTCCAGCAAATAATACAAAAGGTTACGGAGAGAATTAAAACAGGTAATGTAGGCGATGGAAAGATTTTTGTGTATAACGTTGAAGAGGCAGTAAAAATAAGAACAAGTGAGAGTGGTGAAGATGCTATCTAAAAGAGCTTTAATTATTACACTGACCGTATTGTCGGCGGGTATATGCTTATCAGGTATATTTTTTATTTTTTACAGCTGGATAAATGACATAACCTTCAAAGTATTAAACACAAATGTACCCGGAATATTATTTGGCTTGGCTGTTGCATATCTGGGGTTCAGATACCTGCTTTCGGTTTTAAAACTAAAAAAAGAGCTATATAAGGATTCTTCAGTATTTTCATGGAGTAACTTCAGAAAACAAAAGACCGCGAGATAATCAAACTGTTTATATAATAAAATTCAGAATGAAATGGGGGATTACGATGAAAAGAGTTGTAAAAATATTAAGTTTTATTTCAGTAGTTGCTATACTGACACTGTTTATTTCAACTGTAGTTATGGCTGCAGGAGACCCTACAGGTGCTTCATATACATCTGTAACAGGAAAGGAAACCCTTTCGGATGTTGCCAACGCTGCAAGCAGAGCTCAGTACAGTGCAAACTTCGTTTGGATTATGATTACAGGATTTATGGTATTTTTCTTCCAGTGCGGCTTTGCAATGGTTGAAACGGGCTTTTGCCGAGGCAAAAATGCCGCTCATACAATAACAATGAACTTGATGGTGTTTCTTGTTGGTGCGATAGGGTATTTTCTTGTGGGCTTCGCACTACAGTTCGGAGGCTCTGGAGGAGCTGCAGGCTTGGGAACAGGGGGATCAGTTTTAAATGGTATGCTTTCAATTCCGGGGTTTGGAGGAATCCTGGGCTACAAGGGATTTTTCCTGCAGAGTGGAGGAACCTATGATGCAGGGATATACGCTTTATTCTTCTTCCAAATGGTGTTTATGGACACTACTTGTACTATTCCGACAGGGGCAGTCGCGGAGAGAGTAAAATATTCGGCTGTTGTAATAGCTTCCTTCTTCATATCGATGATATACTATCCCTTGTTTGGAAACTGGGTATGGGGTGGAGGATGGATGGCTACACTTGGCAAAAACTTTGGGTTAGGTCATGGGGTTATTGATTTTGCAGGATCTGCGGTAGTTCACTCTATGGGCGGTATGATGGCTATTGCTGCGGCTATAGTCATAGGGCCGAGAATAGGAAAGTTCAAAAAAGACGGTACTGCAAGAGCCTTTCCGGGTCACCATATACCTATGGCGGTAGTAGGTACCATTATTCTGTTCTTCTGCTGGTTTTCCTTCAATGCAGGTTCGACGCTAAATGCAGGAGATTTCAGATTGGCAGTTGTTGCTACAAACACTATGATAGCCGGAGCTATAGGAGGGTTGGTTGCAATGTTCTATATGTGGGGTAAATACGGAAAACCTGACCCTTCCATGACTTGTAACGGAGCACTTGCAGGCCTGGTGGCAATTACTGCCCCATGTGCCTTCGTCAATGCCATATCGTCCTTTATTATAGGTGCATTGGCCGGAATACTGGTTTGCATTTCTGTAGCATTTGTAGAAAACAAGCTGAAGCTAGATGACCCGGTTGGTGCAATCTCAGTTCATGCAGTAAACGGTGTATTTGGAGTTCTATGTGTCGGATTATTTTCAGACGGAAGTTACGGTGACGGAATTAACGGTGTAGCAGGGGGAGTCAAAGGGTTATTCTATGGAGACGCATCGCAGTTGGTTGCACAGCTTATAGCGGTAGGAGTACTAATAGTGTGGGGCTTTGGAGGCTCCTATGTATTCTGGAGGCTCCTCGACAAGGTGTGGGGTATAAGGGTTAGCCCCGAGGTTGAGATTGAGGGCTGTGATCTTGAGGAAATGGGAGCCTACGGATATCCTGATTTTCAGATTATTAAGTCAGAAATAGATTTCCAGAAGGCAGATGACTTATATTTAAGTAAATTGAAAGTAAAGGGAACAAGTTTACAGGCCTGAATTTGAGTAGTTTCTCATTTAAAAAGCCTGGGAAATAATATTCCCAGGCTTTACGTTTTTAGTTTGTAATGCATCACGCTACAGAATCACTCAATCCGTGCTTTGAACTAAATACAATCTTTAACAATGCCGGAGTAATTACTGTTGTAAGTATAACTACAATCAGCGTTGGAATGTAAATTTCCTCGGAGATAATCTTGTTTTGCATTCCAATGTTTGCTGTAATAATGGCAACCTCGCCTCTTGAAATCATACCTACTCCGATTTGAATACATTCACGCTTGCTCATTTTAAAGAGTTTTGCTGCTCCTCCGCAGCCGAAGAGCTTGCCCACAACTGCTATCACAAACATAACAAGTGTAATAAGCACAACTTCAAAGCTTAATCCTTTTATGTCAGCAGCAATACCGACGCTTGCAAAGAATATCAGTGACAAAAATCCTGATGATATGGCTTTGACATTTTTCTCAATGTAATCTCTGTGTATGAACTGTGAAAGTGTCAAGCCGCAGATATATGCACCTGTTATTGCAGCAATACCAAGGATTTCTGATATAAATGCCAGAATGAGTGCCATAGCTATGGCGTAGGTTAACAGGTCACGTTTGTGACTGCTGTCGGCCTTAATTTTGTTAAGATACTTAGGCACTATTACAATCATAATTACTGAAATTATACAGAATGCAATTATTTTAACAAAGGTCAGAACAAGGCTTATTACGGCATCTGACCCCGATGCCCCGCTTCCGACGGTTTTGGATACGGCTAGAACGATTGATATGAGAATCAGCCCCAGAACATCGTCAATAACAGCTGCTCCCAGAATATTTACTCCGGCTTTTGTATTGAGCTTGCCAAGCTCGTTAAGCGTTTCAACCGAAATACTTACGCTTGTGGCTGTGAGAATTACACCCACAAAGAGGTTTTCCCAGAAATTCGTAAAAAACAGGTATGCAGCAGCCGTTCCCAGAACTAAAGGCACAATTACTCCACCCAGAGCAATAGCAAGGGATGTTTTACCTGCTTTTTTCAATTCGTCCACGTTAGTTTCCAGACCGGCAAGGAACATAAGCATAATTACGCCCAATTCGGACAGCAGCTTTATATGTTCAGTATAGTCAACCAGCTTCAGAACCGCAGGGCCGAGAATAACACCTGCAATTAATGCTCCCAACACCTCGGGCATTTTGAATTTTCTGCTTACAAGCCCTCCTATTTTTGTAAAAATCAGAATAAGGGCAATATCAATAAGAACCTTCTCCAAGTTTACACCTTCTTTACTATTTATTAATCTTTGAATATACCTTCAACATTATGTAGTGTGAATTTTCCATTTAACATAAATAAAAAGGAAAGCCACTAACGGACTTCCCTCATTGGAAGACAGAAAACAATTATCAAACAGAAATCTCACGTTTTTATTATATCATGTTATTCCAAAAATCAACAAGTCTTTTGATTTTTTGTATCCTTTATTTTTTGTAATACTCCGGCATATATATAAACATACCTAATCAAACTTTACAGGTGGTGAGAACTTTTGCTTGAATTGACAGAGGTCAACGCTTACTATAAGTCAAACGGAGAAAAACATCCTGTCGCAGGGCCAATAGCATTACAGTTGGCGGATGGTGAGACTTGTGCGATAATTGGTCCGTCAGGGTGCGGAAAGACAAGCTTGCTTCGAATTATGGCAGGTGTCCAAAACAACTTTACGGGTAGAGTAAGGATAGACGGAAATGATTTAAAACCTGCTTTGCATAGAATTGCCTATATACCTCAAAATAGCGGACTTTTAGGATGGAAAACCATTCGTAATAATTGTCTGCTGCCTGTAAAAATTAGAAAGCTACCTTTGGATAGCGTCGTTTATTCAAGACTGAGAGAAATAACCCGAAGAATGGACATAGAAGATATATTGGACAGGTATCCTTCTCAAGTCAGCGGAGGACAGCTTCAAAGGGCTGCAGTGGCCAGAAGTCTTATAATAAAGCCGGATTTGTTGCTAATGGATGAACCTTTTTCGGCGTTGGATGCCTTGTCCCGTGAATATGCACAGAACATGTTACGTTGTGTTCTAAAGGATTTCAAGGCAACGGCAGTACTTGTTACTCATAGTATAGAAGAGGCTGTTTTTTTGGCAGACAGGGTAATTGTGCTGTCAGCCTCTCCCGGTAAAATAATTGCTGATATTACAACTTTAAGCAGGGAATATGAAGACAGGTCGGCAGCCCGTTACACAAAACTTGCGGCAATAATAAGACAGTTGATAAAAGATGAGTGGGAGGGAAACGGTGAAGAAGAAAGTAACAGTGTATGCTAAGGGTATGTTAATTATAAATTTAATATGGTATGCAATACACCTGATATTTAACACAAGGATAATTCCTGACCCCATAAGAGTTTATATGAGTTTTAATTTATTTTTTCAGGAGGGTATGTTCCGACATATGGGTAGTAGTCTCTGGAGAATATTTGCCGGAGTTATAATAGCACTTCTGCTTGGGGCGTTGACAGGCTATATAATGGCTGTTTCTGAAAGATGGAATAAGATTCTCAATCCACTGGTTTTTTTCACATATCCTGTTCCTAAAACAGCACTTCTCCCTGTGATTATGACTATATTCGGATTGGGCGGGGCATCCAAAATAATTCTTATAACAATGATAATTATATTTCAAATAATAATAACCGTTAGAGATTCAGTTGCAGGTATAGATAAAGAGTGTATCTACAATATAAGAAGCATGGGGGCATCCCAAGGTCAGATTCTGTACCATGTTGTTATTCCCGACATTATACCCGGCATATTGACCAGCTTGCGGGTAACAATAGGTTCTGCACTGTCCATTCTTTTTTTCTGTGAGGCTTATGGTACATCATGGGGGATGGGATATTATATTCTTGATGCCTGGACCAGAATAGATTATATCAGTATGTACAAGGGAATTGTAGTGTTATCTTCAGTGGGGATAGCATTGTTTCTTTTGATTGATATTTTAGAACAAAAAATAGTCAAATGGAGATAAATTTCTTTTCACAAGGCTTTGCATATGGTATATAATAATTTATGTCAACTTTATATTTGGACAAGTTGTATTTCTTTAAAACAGAGGTGTACATAGCCGTGAATTTATTATCAAAGTTACGGGGAATTTACTTTAATAAAGAAAGCCTTTCTGAAGAAGATATGAGGATATCAAGGAATATATCTATTTTTGAAGGCTGTACCGCCAGAAGTATTGTTACTCTAACCAGCGGAGCTTTTTTGGTTGGGTTTGCTAAATACCTTGGTGCAAGTAATGAGCAGTCGGGAATTATTGCTGCGATTCCGGTATTAGCGGGAATAGTGACGGTGTTTTCCCCTATAGTTCTTGAGAAGCTGGAAAGCAGAAAATTGCTGACCTGTATGCTATGCTTTATCGGAAGATTAATGATGGGACTTATGATACTTATACCTTTTATAAGTCCATACAAAACATTAAGGGTTCAATTATTGATATGGGTATTCTTCATTGCAAACTTAATTCTGTCTTTTACAATTCCATATGCACAGACGTGGTTACTGAACATAACTCCCAAAAAAATAAGAGGTGCTTATTATGGTAAACGGGAATCAATAGTTTTGGGTACAGTTACTGTTGTTACCCTTCTTATGGGACAGGTTCTCGATAAATTTGAGCAGATAGGTCACCAGTTTACCGGATTTATTGTATTATACGTTTTTGTTATTGTTACCGCATTTGTAAACATTGTATTGTTTTCAAAGATTAAAGAGCCTGTTAATCCTGTTTTAAAATCAGGGGTTTCAATTAAGAATTTATTTACATTGCCCACTAAAAATAAGAATTTTATGAAGATAACTTTCATAACTCTATTCTGGAATTTAGGTTATCAGATTGCTTTCCCTTTTACCTCGGTTTACATGATATCGACCCTTCACTTAAGATATGGCCTTGTTACAGTAATGGCTGTTCTGGCTTCAATCACAAGCGTTGTATCTGTCAGGTTCTGGGGAAGAATTGCAGATAAAAAGTCATGGCTGTATATTATGAAGCTTATGATTATTCTACAGATTTTAAGCTTTCTGACTTGGTTTTTCATAAATCCTGACACAGTATATATTCTGATGCCTATAGCTCATATACTTGGTGGAGCTGCAATTTCGGGAGTAAACATATCTGTGAACAATTTGCAGTACAGTTACTCTCCTGCTGATAATAAGACTGTCTATATGGGTTTCTCATCAGCAGTTAACGGTATTATTGGGTTTGTAGGCACTTTAGTAGGTTCATTTTTCATTAAGGTTACAGAAACCAGAGGAGTTTCTCCGGGAGGTTTTTCAATTGGTAATATGCAGTTGCTGTTTTTAACAGCGGTAGTTGTTTTAACAGTTAGTATTTTTAGCATTTCGAAATTCAGAATTAACAGTGTAAATTAAAAAAAGGTGTGCAGGAAGAGGATATTCTTTCTGCACACCTTTTTTAGTTAAACTATTGTTACTTTATATTCCTTAAACCAGTAATCCAACTGTATCAACCATGCAATAAGCTGTGGTCTTCCCATAAGCTGTCCATACCATGTTACATTGCTGCCGGAACGGAGAAGTGGCAGAGTATCCGGGTGCAGTATGTCCTTGAGTATGGAATTTGGAGTAGCCATAACTTCTTCAAAGATTTCTGATACTATTGATTCGTACTCAGGGTTGTGAGTTTTGGGGTATGGACTCTTTTTCCTGTACAAAATTTTATCAGGCAGGTAATCACTCATGGCTTCCCTCAAAAGTGACTTCTCAACCTTGTTTTTAAATTTAATCTTCCATGGAACATTGTATACGTATTCCAAAATCCGGTGGTCAGCAAAGGGAACTCTTACTTCAAGTCCGGTTGCCATTGACATACGGTCCTTTCGTTCGCACAGAGATATAAAAGTAAAACAGCTGAAAATTTTCATTTAGTATTGACTAATTGGTATAAACAGCTTATATTAAAGTAGTTAGGTTACCAACCTAATTAATTTTTAGGTTGTATCTGAAAATACATTTTTTATGGAATGAAAGGTAAATTTATGGAACAACTAACAAACAAGAGAAAAACCACAGTTATGATAGCGTTAATGGCTACCATGTTTTTTGCGGCAATTAATCAAACAATAATTAGTGCGGCATTGCCGAAAATTATTGCTCAATTGGGAGGAATGGATTACTATTCATGGGTAATTACAGGTTATATGCTTACCTCAACAATCTCTACCGTAATATTTGGAAAGTTATCTGATATCTATGGAAGAAAGTTATTTTTACTTTCAGGAATTGTTGTCTTTCTAATAGGTTCTTTTTTTACAGGTTTGTCAGCTAACATTTTTCAAATGATAATATTCCGTGGGATTCAAGGAATTGGCGGAGGCATTTTAATGTCAATTTCACTTACCGCTGTAGGAGATTTATATCCTCCACAAGAAAGAGCTAAATGGACAGGCGTCATGATGTCTATCTTTGGTTTGTCCAGTATCCTTGGACCGGTTCTTGGAGGCATTATGGTTGATTATGTTGCTTGGAAATGGCTATTTTGGCTCTTCTTACCTTTAGGTGTCGTTGCCTTAGTTATGATTTGGAGCCTGTTTCCTAAATTATCAGGAAAATCCTCAGAATCAATTGATTATTTGGGATCTATTTTCCTGGCAATTTCAATTACAAGTTTACTTTTGGGCTTCTCATGGGCCGGGACAAAATATGCATGGTCTTCACCCCAGATCTTAGGTCTATTTGGTGCTACTATAGTGGGAATTTTAGTGCTTGTTCTTATTGAACGTAAGGCCAAGAGTCCTGTTATGCCCCTTTCTATGTTTAATAATAAGGGCGTTACCATTTCATTCGCAGCAAGTTTTGTTATGAGTGGTGGAATGATGGGTGCTATGTCATATATACCTTTCTTTATTCAAGGTGTAAAAGGGTTCTCAGCAACAACATCAGGCTTATTAAATATCCCAATGTCTCTTATGATGATTATATTTAGTACATTGGTTGGACGTTGGATGTCAAAGTCGGGTAATTATAGGCTATTTGCCGTACTTGGTTTAGGTATTATGAGTGGAAGTATGTTTATAATGGCAAATATGAATAACATTGTATGGGCCGCTATAAGCTTGATTATTTTTGGTGTAGGGCTGGGATTTGGTATGACAGTATTCACAACAACAGCACAGAATTCCGCTCCGGCTTCACAGCTAGGCGTAGTTACAGCCTCTTGTACTCTTTTCCGTAACCTGGGAGGTACTATTTTCATTGCGATATTTGGTTCTATTATGAATACTTCAATGGCAAGAAATATGAAAACAGTAATGGCATCCGGGTCTGGAGTTGACCTAACAAAACTGGATGCTGCAACTGCAGAAAAATTTACAGCTATGGCAAATCCTCAACTGTTGTTGGATAATAATAAGCTTCAAGCTATACAAACAAGCATGCCTGAACAAGTTCAACAGTTATTTTCAAAGATGATGGACTTAGTTAGAACTGTAATGGGAGATGCATTAACCAGTGTATTTTATATAGGTGCTTTGCTCTTACTTGTTGGTGTTATCCTTTCATTATTTTTGAAAGTTAAAACTGCTACTGAAGATAGCAGTGAAGAAACTGAAGAAGAATCTGCAGCATAAACATTTAGTCAATATGTAAAGAAAAATACGTTGTTTAACCCTTGTTGATAAGGTATAATTGTTACGAATAAAATCTTAAAAGCATTTGAATACACCATTATTTCAGATGACGTATTCAAGAATGAGGTGAATTTCTTGCAGGAACAACCAGATATAAATATTAGAAGATTTGTGGAGACTTTTGAAAAATTAGCAAGAGCTGAACGACGTAAACAGTCATTATTTGGCTTAAAGCAAAGCGAAGTACGTGTATTGCTTTGTATTGAGCAGCTTTCTTATGAGAACAAACAGATCATTACAGTTTCAGAAATCAGTAAGAAGATGCTTGTAACTTCTCCTACTGTTACTGAATTAATAAAAAGTTTAAGTAACAAAGGATATATAGAACGCTGTGTTGACTCTCAGGATAAAAGAGTCTCTGATATAAAATTAACGATTAAAGGTGAAAAAAAGGCACAGAAATTAATAACCTACTTTACGTCTTTATTTTCGGGACTTATAGAAAAAATAGGAGTAGAACAGAGCGAAACTTTACTGGATTTATTAGATGAGGTGTGTCTCTATCTTAATGAAACAAACCTAGAGAATGACTAACCGCTTTATCCCTGATTTTAAGAGGCTAGCCCGTCCTACAAAGAGGACGGGCTCTTCCTTTAGGGAAACTAATGAGCCAGGTAACCACCGTCAACCGTTAAAGTTGTACCGGTTATAAATCTGGAACAATCACTTAGCAGAAAAGCTGCTGCTGCAGCAACATCATCTGGACTTCCGACGCCTAATATCTGTCTTTTTTTTAATTCTGCCTCATAATTATCATTATTGGCAACATCAAGTAACCCATCAAACATTTGTGTCCTTATCATACTCGGAGCAACAGTGTTTATTCTGATATTTCTGGGTGCCAATTCCAAAGCTATGGGCTTTATGGAACTGTCAAGAGCTCCTTTACTACCACAATAAGCTGTAAGACCTCTTGCTCCGACTTTGCTTGAAATCGAGGATATAGCTACAATACTTCCGCCATTATCATTGTATTTCCTTTTTGAAAAATGTTTAACAAGTTCTACGAAAGAGTAAAAATTTACGGACATAATATTAGTTAAATCTTCAGATTTTAAGTATTGAACCGGTGAAGACTGACATCGCCCAGCAGAATGAACAATTCCATTAAGCTTTTTTTGTTCACTGCATATATTATCTAGCATAACCTCTATTTCTTTTAAATTATTCAGGTCAATTAAGTAATAAGAATGGTTTCCCGGTTCCAACTCGTTTAAGGTTTCCTTTAATCGTTCTTCATTTCTTGCAGCCATTATGATATTAGCACCAAGTTTACTAAGATATATGGCAATACCTTTACCAATCCCTGCAGAAGCTCCAGTAATAAGTATATTTTTACCATTAAGATTCATTGGATTTAACATTTTGCTCATCTCCATTAAAATAATAATTGGTATAGATCATTGGAATACAAACTGATTTTTTCATTTCAGTATAAATTCCCCCGTATGACAGGCCTACTCCGAAACCACACAATAGTAGCTTTATGTACTCATCCGATGTTTCACCGCCCAATTTATCTACAAGAGTCAGAGGTATGGATTCACCGCTTGTATTTCCGTATTTGTCAATGGATATAGGTACGTTTTCAGAAGGTATACCCAATTTTCTTGTTAGGTGTTTAAGAATGTATAAATTTGCTTGGTGAAAAACAAACATGTCTATATCTTTTTTATCAATAGAATATTCAGACATAAAATTATTTAAAGCTTTGGGTACATCAATTATTGAAAAATTGAATACCTCCGCTCCATTCATGGAAAGATCATAAGCTGATGGATCATTAACCGTCTGTCCTCTGGTTCTTGCATGACCTGCCGGTACATTAATGCATTTATATCCACTGCCTTTAGTTTTCAAAAAGAATTTCATACATTTACCTTCTGATCTTTCTAAGGCTGTGGCTGATCCTCCGTCACCAAATAGCATTGCTGTTGCACTGTCGTAAGGATTAATTCCAAAATTACTTGTGTCACCATTAAGAAGTAGAACTCTGTTTATATTTTGTGTTGAAATCATTGTTCCAGCCAGCCACAAACCATAAACGTATGCTGAACACCCAAGGTTTACGTCAAAAGCAATACAATCTTCACTTAGTCCAAGTCTATATTGCAGAACGCATGCAGTAGCCGGAACCGCATAATCAGGAGTCTGTGTAATAAGTATCAAAGCATCAATAGAAGACACTGACCAATCCAGTTTTTCCATAAGTTTTTTTGCTGCTACATAACAAAAGTCGGAGGCACATTGCGTATCAAGAGCAACATGCCTTTTTTTAACACCTGTCATATTAATAAACTTTTGCACACTTTCTTCACCGAACACATTTTTAAAACTTTCATTATCTACTAAGTTATCCGGCACCGCACAAGCTATACCCTTTATTTCAACGTTTTTTAACTCACCGCTAGCCAAATTATGACACCTCCTCCATCTTAACCATAATATCTTTTATAGTTTTAAAGTTTTTAATTTCAGCTGATGGTATCTCTTTTCCAAATTCGCTGTCAAACATGGCAATTAAAGATATTACAGCCATTGAATCCCACTCTGTTAAATCTTTTAGCTCGGCATTTTCATTAAGAGTATTAGGTTCAACGAGCAACAAGTCTTCAAGCATATTAAGCTTTTCTTTATCAGTCATACGGATATCTCCTTGAATATTTTAAAATGTAAATAATATAATCATATGATGCTAAATATTATGATATTCAATATTTTTAATTAATAGATATTCATAAGTTTCAAATATTTTTCAACCACTAATTCTAGTGAAAACTGCATTATGGGATGTTCCCTCATTGGTCTTTTATCTATTACTTCTTGCATTTCATCCAAATCGTATGGAGTATAAAGATTATCATTGTGAATGAATTCGGGGAAGCATAAGTTCCTTGGTGCAACGGGGACAAGATTTAGGTATATTGCTTCCAACATTGAATTCGGAAGCATGTCTGCAATTGATGTAGTAACCACTATGGACGCTCTGGCAAGGTTTGTATGGTAAGTTTCTTTGACAGTGTTGTGTATAAATTCAATTCCTGATTTATCCATTATTTGCAATAGAGCTGCTAAAGTTGAGCTTTGTTGTGACAAATCCTCTCTTGAAACGCCCGATAAATGTTGCACTTTGTAACCTTTAGCAACCAGCCTTCTTGACAATTCCACTTCAATAATATGAAGCTTTTCTGTAGTTAATCTTTGATTAAATATTACAAGATTTTCTATTTTTTCTATTTTCTTATATGGATCATATATATTATATTCAATGGGGAAACCTGTTACTTCTACTCGTCCCTGTAATTCGGGATATGCTTTAGTGATAACGTTACTGCACCATTTGGAAACAGCAAAGATTTTATCGTATTGTCCAAGCCGGAACCTTTCATTGCACCAGCTTGTTGTTCCCCACAAATTTGCCGGCTCAAATGGACTTGCTGTTGATCCTACAACAATCCCAAACTTTTTACCCGGTTTATCTTTTAAAATTTCCATGGCAGGAGTCTGAGCCCACCCAAATAACCAGATATCCTCATTTTTACTATTAATACCTTTATAATAATCTATAGCTGGATTAGCAGTATACCAATCAAATGGAGGAATTTCTAAAAAGGGTATTTGTCTTTTATTTAATTCATTTCTCATTGCTCTTGTAAAATTACCTGTCCAGTTTCCTTCATTATCTGTGTATCCCATAAAATATAACATTAAATCACCCCCATACAATTCATGTAATTTCCAAATACTTTCTCAGGACTGTATTTCTCAAGGTTTACAGACACATTATTTCCATTCTTGACTTTATCAATCAGCTGCTCAACATTAAATGGTTTATACAGGTTTTCCGACGGCATATATTCAGAAAAAGGACCAAGGTCTGGAGCTATTGGAATTGAGCCTAATGCAGCGGCTTCAAGCATACATAAGGATAGTGTATCAGCTATGGAGGTTGTTACAGTAAACTTGGCTTTTGCAAGCTTTTCATAATAATCATCTTTTGATTCTGCAACCAATACTTGTACTCCCATTTGAACAGCTTGGATGAGGAGGTTCCTTGACTCTCTGTCTGATTGTATCCTTTCATATTCATATTTGGAACATATATGAAAAACTGTATATTCTAAATCTATTAATTTCTCACATAAATAAACTTCCAGCATGTGAAGCTTATCCATATCAAACCTTTGGTTGAAAGCTACGGATTTATCCTCTTTTTCAATATGTTTAAATTTTTCTGCAAAGCTGACATCCAAAGGAAACCCTGTAACAATGGTTTTAGCAGTTAACCCGGGATAAGCTTTTTTAATAACTGAATATGTCCACTCTGAATTCACAAACAACCCATCATAAAAATAAAGCAAAACTTCTTCATATAAATGATATCCGTGTAAAACTGCAGGTTCATATAATAAAGCTTCTAAGCCATGAATATGTGCAAATTTTTTTCCGGGTTTAAGATACACTTTTTCAATCAAGGGGTTTTGTGCATACGAAAAGAGCCAGATATCGTCGCTTTTAGACGGTATTGCATTAACTTTATCTATATTTGCTTGGCACAAATAATCTTTCTCTATAATAATTTCTAAGAATTGTATATTATGGAGATTCAAGTATTTTTTCAACTCATTATTATAAGTATAATGATAACCATTGCCATTATCCGGCTCAATAACAAGGTAAAGCATATTAAACTTCACCCCTTTGTTTGATTTCTTTGATTATCTTTAAAAGTGCCTCTTCCAGAGAATATTTAGGATTGTAACCAAGTGAACTTATTTTTCTGATGTCCGGTTTTCTCTGCCTTGTTTCCTCGAATTTTTCTCCAAACACTTGTGAAAAAGGAACAAATTCTATCTTAGAAGAAGAGCGAGTTAGGGTTATAATTCTGTTGGCAAGCTCAAGAATGCTAACTTCTTCGGTACCTCCGACATTATATACTTCTCCTACTTTACCAATACTCATTACAGTTTTCAGGCCATTAATTACATCACCTATATAAGCAAATGTTCTGGTATGTGTACCGTCTCCGTACACATGTAATGGTTCGTTTTTTAAAGCACAGCTTATAAAATTGGGAACAACCATACCATAATGTTTTGACTGGTTTGGGCCAATAACATTAAACAATCTGCAAATTTTCACTTTTGTATTATGCTCCCTATAATAAGCCAAGCACATGTGTTCTTCAGCAAGTTTCTCAATTGAATACATCCAACTGGGTTTATTACTACAGCCAATCAGGCTATCATCATCTTCTGAAACAGTGTTGGATGTAATTTTACCGTATATTGCTGAAGACGAAGTGACAAGTACATCTTTATCAAAAATTGATGCATATTTTAATATGTTATCCGTTCCAAGACAGCTAAGCCTTAGACCATCAATTCCATTTTCCATTGCTAATTTCACACCAACAACTGCTGCAAGGTGGATTACATAATCACAATTTTCTATGAGTTCTTTTAGTAAGCTTTCATCATTGACACTACCCTTGACAACGTTAGCTGCAGTATTATCAAGTCTTCCTTCCGGGCTTGTAGAAAAATTATCAAGAACAGTAACCGCATGTCCATCACTTAGTAATCTTATTGTTATATGTGAACCAATAAAACCATTTCCTCCGGTAATTAAATATCTCAAAGCTTTAAACCTCCGAATCCATTCTAAAAGTATAATATGAAAGTGAAAGAATTATGTTGTATATAATTTACAATTTCTGGAATAAAAAAGACGATCTGAAGGATCGTCATTAAAATTCATAAGAACTTTAGCTATTTATAGTGACTGGGCCAACTGTAACAGGGATACTGTTACCGGTAAAAGTACATTTTGTAGCGATAACTGTATTTAAACTAAAGTTGGCTATTGCCCCGCCATTTAAAGCACTGTTATCTGTAAAAGAACTGTTTGTAATAGTTTCGTTACCGGGAGTAAAGTTTACATTAGCTCCACCGCTAAAATCTGCAATGTTGTTAGTAAACGTACTGCTTGAAATACTTGCGGTACCATCGTTGGCAAATGCGCCTCCATCACCCATAGCACCGTTGCTGGTAAATGCACACCTGAATATTGTAGCATTTCCATCGTTAACAAATGCTCCGCCGTTATATACTGAACCATTATTGGTTAGTGTACTATTTGAAATATCAACCGTTCCGGAAGAAAAATTCCCAATAGCTCCGCCGAAATCAGCTGTATTGTTAGTGAAGGTACTGTTAGTGATTGTGACTGTGTTATCGATATTTGCCATAGCTCCACCGGATTTGGATGCATTATTATTAAGGAACGTAGTTCTTGTAATAGTTGTGCTTCCAATGTTTGCAATAGCTCCTCCATCTACATCAGCAAAATTATTAGAAAACATTGTGTTAGAAATATTAACTGTGCCATCATTTACAACAGCTCCACCGTTAATATCTGCACTGTTAGTAGCGAAAGTACTATTTGTGACATTAACTGTTCCTCCGGAAAAACTTCCTATAGCGCCACCATAATTGGAATGGTTATTTGCAAACATACTATTTGAAATATTGACAGTTCCGGTAAAGTAACAACATACAATTGTATTTGCTATGGCTCCGCCTGATGAAAGGGAAGTATTATTAGAAAAAGTACATCTTGCCACATTCAGTGTGGCTCCCTGATTAACGATGGCGCCTCCGGGGTTTGAATTAAATCCATTTACAAGGGAAAGTCCACTTATGGTTACTGTTATTGAACTGGTCACAATAAATATCCTGTCATTACTACCACTTATAATTAACTTATCAGCACCGGGACCGATTATGTTTAGGTCTTTATCTATTGTTATTGGACCGCCGGTTAAGGTAATTGTTGCCGGAAGAATTGAATTACTAAAGACAATGGTGTTACCGCTTGTTGCAATACTAACTGCTTCCCTAAGAGTACCGGGGCCACTATCTGCCGAACTGGTGACAGTTATAGCCGGACTTTGTTGAGCTTCAATTTTTATATTATCAGCTATTTCTTCAGACATTTACTAATCTCCTCTCTAATCTTTGAATACTCAATGAATAATTCAATATAGATAATTTGTTATGTTTTATAATATGAAAAAAGTTTACATAATGACACTTTGATTAAATATTTGTGCAACATATGTTTGCAAAAGACATATTATGTAAATATAAGAAGTTTATTAAGTATGTTTTTAAATATGGAGGGTTTACATACGGAATATTTTGATTCCGTTAAAAAAAAGGAGATGTTAAAATGAGTTGCGATTGCAATAATCTATTGTTCGTCGGAGCTGTCGCTCCTAGTGATGGACAGTCCGGAACTACACTTACCGCTAGCGTTTCCGCTACCGGTAATTATACAAGAACCTTCCACTGGACCATGAATAAAACTGTAACACCACAGTTAATAAACTTGTTTCAAGGAGACACTGGAATTGCTCAGTATACTATCCAAACAACAAAGGATTCCGGAACACTTAGTTCCTATATATCAGGAGAGGTTTGTGTGACTAACGGCGGAGCTGTCTCTACAGAGAATCTCACGATTAAAGTCTCTGTAACAATGCCACCATCTTCAACGGTTATAGCTTCGACCAACGTTTCTATCAGCTCTCAACCTGTTATTGCCTCTGGTGCAACAGCTTGCTACGGATACTCAATCAGTATTCCTACTATAGTACCTGGAGCAACTTATAAGGTTACTGCTGATGTGACAATAACAAACCATTCGGGGCATTTAGGCACTCCGTTTGGCCCAAGCCCAAGTAATACAACAAACTTTTCATCAACACCAACGCTAATCAATGATACCTTAACCGTAAACGATACTAATGGATATACTTTTTTGTTTACTACAGGTGGAAGCAATTCCTATACTACTCAATATACCTGTAGCAATGAGGGTTCACACACAAATACAGCCACTGCAACGCTTCAGGATGGAACTGTTCTGCCACCCTCATCAGCAACAGTGATTGTAAAATGCTTTACTCTTGGAATAGCTAAGACTGCTAATACTTTCTTTACAAGGACATACGCATGGACTATCAGTAAATTTGCAGATAATCCTGTGCCACTAGTCCTGGCAGCAGATCAGCAATTCCTTGTAAATTACTTTATAAATGTAAATGCCACGTTTACTGACAGCAGTTTTGGTGTAACAGGAACAATAACACTTACCAACACTGCTCCTATCCCTGCAACCATTAACAGTATTACTGATATGATTCCGGGCGGTACAGCCGTAATTAGTGATGATGTTGTTTACCCGTTTGAATTACCTGCATATACTGGCACTATAACTTTTAATTACAGTGTACTCAATCTGACGGGGGTAACACCTGTTACTATGCTTACAAATACTGCTACAGCAACGCTTCAAAACTATTTCTACAATTTTGATGGGATACGTATTGAAAAGGCCGGAACTACAGATTTCTTTGCTACAGCTATTGCAGATTTTAATAATGCTAGGATAGCTAAAGTTAATGAGTCGATAATAGTAGCGGACAGTATTGCAGGGAATTTCGGCATGGTCACCTATGGTATGGACACTCTGCCCAAGACATTTACCTACCAACGTATAATTGGGCCTTTTGGTACCTGTGGTAGCTACACTGTTAACAATGAAGCATATTTTACCATTCCACCTGCAACTACTCCAAACCCCAGTGATATATCCAGCTGGACTATTGATGTAAATGTTCCATGCAACGGATGTACCTTGACAATCGGCTACTGGAAAACTCATGCTGGTTTCGGCCCTCAGCCTGACATGGTAACACCTCTTCTTCCAATCTGGCTTGGTACAGCAGGAGGTCAAAAGAGTATACAGGTTACTACAGCAAGTCAGGCTGTAACTATACTGAATCTTCAAGACCAGGCATCTAACGGAATAGCTAAACTATATGCCCAATTGCTTGCTGCCAAGCTCAACATTGCAAACGGTGCAGATAATACTGCAGTAGCAAGTACAATTTCTGCTGCCGATACTTTCCTTGCAACCCATGGTATCGCTGATTGGAATAGTTTGAATAGAGTACAAAAGAATCAGGTATTAAGCTGGGCTACTACACTTGATAACTATAATAATGGTTTAATAGGCCCTGGGCATTGCTCACTTTAATTATAAATTGTAGCCTATAGGAACCTAGAAAGTGACCCCCGGGGTCACTTTCTAGGTTCCTTATTCATAATAACACCATAGAATATAATTGGAAGAGCGCTAATAACCTATATAAATAAGTAATTACATAAAAGGGAGAGTGCTCAGATATGATTTCCAAAGTTAAGAACGGCTTCGCGTTCATTTTGGGGTTAGCCTTATTGGTTTCAAGTTTTAGCAATGTGGCTTATGCGGGCGGTGATGGTAAAAAAACAGTTGCAGCATCCAGTAACATTTTTCGAGGGGATATGAATATATTTGATGCCAACGGGTGGGAATTTGGGGCGGATTACACCATTGCAATTGATAAAAACGGTAGTGCATGGGAATGGGGAGGAAATAGATTTCCGTCACAGAAGAATCTAGCTGATTATGACGTGCCGGGGATATTAAAACCTGTTAAAAAACTGGATAATATAAAAGTCGTAAGTTCCGGATGGAATTATTCGGTTGCAGTAAAAAAGGATGGAAGTCTTTGGACATGGGGGCGTAATGAATTTGGGCAGTTAGGTAACGGAACGACTAAAGAAACCAATAAGCCAACTAAAATAATGTCCGAAGTTATAACAGCAAGTGCAGGGGGCAGGCATTGTGTTGCATTAAAAAAGGATGGTACTCTGTGGGGATGGGGACTTAGTGATGAAGGGCAGCTGGGTAGAGAGAATAAAAAAGGTGAAGATTGTATAAAAAGTCCTGTTAAGATTCTGGATAATGTTGCAGCTATATCGGCAGGAGCTTTTCATACAATGGTAATTAGAAAAGACGGAAGCCTTTGGGGGAGCGGTGGGGGTCCGAACTTAACAAACAGCGGTGGTGTTTCCATAAGGAATGGTGAATTTGGAACCGGAATGAAGTTTGTAAAGGTTATGGATGATGTTATGGCAGTAAGCTGCGGAACTATTTCAACAGCTATTATAAAAAAAGATGGAACATTATGGACATGGGGAGAAGGAAAGCCTGAGAAAAAGCTTGATAATGCTATAGCAGTCAGTAGTGGCAACAGTCATACGTTAGCAATTAAGAAAGATGGTACACTGTGGGCATGGGGGTGGAATTATTTTGGACAGATAGGTGACGGAACAAATAATGCATATGTAGAAAAACCTAAAAAAGTTATGGATAAAGTGGTCTATACATGTGCAGGCGGTAATGATTCATTTGCAATTAGAAATGACGGTAGTGTTTGGGCTTGGGGATACAATAATAAGGGTCAGCTAGGAGATAAAACTACAAAAGATAAGAATAAACCTTTTAAAATAGCGTTTAAAGTTACAAAGCCATTACAGTCCGCTAACTATTTGATTAAAGACTATAAATATTCCCCGGTAAGAAAAGAAATTCCGGAAGAAAAAGTTAATGTCAATACTCTTACAGACACAAGTTCTATAGAACGGCTAAAAGCTTATCCCAAAATGGATGACAGCAGATATGTAAATTTACAGCCAAAAAAAAGGGAAGTAGACTTTGGTACATATGCAGAAGAACAGCCACTAAAGATTGAACGTGCTTACAAAATAATAAAAGAATTTTTGATAGAAAATAAAGAGAAATTTAAAATAGAAGATACTGAATTTTATACAAATATGTGTTTGGCTTACTACACTCCTCGGGGAATAACTGTACTGAGAGGAATTATTGACAAAGAGGATTATGAAATAGAATACGGCTGGATGCCTGACGGTACTATGGTTATTTGTACTATTACAAAATTAAAATGAGAGGGTGGAAAAATAAAGAGTATAGGACATCCATATTACTTAATAAGTATAAGTAATAGAATCAAATAGGGGCTAATTTACATATGGGTGCATTAATAATTATTGAACAAGAGGAAGTTATTAACGGATTTAAGGTTATTACCAAAAAACCGGATTTAAACGAAAATGAATATAAGCTAACGGAATACACTATTGTTAATAGCATTATAAAAAGCTTAACGGACAGCTTATGATTGCCATATATACAAGACAATCCGTAGATAAAAAAGATAGCATTTCCATTGAAAGTCAAATCGGGTTTTGTATGAAAGAGATATCTTCCGAAAAATACAAAATATATACCGATAAGGGCTATAGCGGAAGTAACATAAATAGGCCGGCATTTGAAGAAATGATTAGGGACATTAAAATAGGAATTATTGAAAAAGTAGTGGTCTACAAGCTTGATCGTATAAGTAGATCACTTCTTGATTTTGCGCATATTATTGAATGTTTCAACCAATACAAGGTAGAATTTATCAGTCAGACTGAAAAGTTTGATACAAGTACTTCCATGGGCAGGGCAATGCTGTCAATAGTAATGGTTTTTGCACAACTGGAAAGAGAAACTATTCAGCAAAGAGTAAAGGACAACTATTATCAAAGAGGAAAGGCGGGGCTATATCTTGGTGGTGTAGCTCCTTTTGGCTATAATAAGGTTCAAACATATTTAAATGACAAAAAAACTTATATGTTTGAAACAGATGAAGAAAAATCGGAGCTTGTCAGACAGATTTACAGCATGTATGCAGAGGAGTTCAAATCATTAGGAGTTATTGCAAGGTATCTTAATCTGAAAAAAATAAATACCAACAAAGGTCATAATTGGACAGCCACAACTGTGGGCAGGTTAATCAGGAACCCTGTATTTGTCAGAGCAAATGCGGACGTTTATCTTTATTTGAAGAAAAAAGGAGCCATTATAAACAATGATATAAGTGAGTTTATAGGTGAAAATGGTTGCTATGTATATGGAGAAAGGCAATCAAAAACTATCAGCAAATTCACGGACCTTACAAATAATTATGTAACCATAGCTCCTCATAAAGGTATAATAAACCCGGAACTATGGCTAAAATGCCAATACATAGCCGATGAAAACAAACAGTTAAAAAACAGCGGCAGAGGAAAAAACACTTGGCTATCAGGTTTGATGAAATGTGGGTACTGCGGTTATGCCGTAACAGTTGTAAAAAGTCGGGGATTATTATATATCAACTGTGGAGGAAGAAAAAGCGGTTTCTGCTATGGAAGAAAAAAGGTCATATATCTCAAGGATATTGAAAAAATAGTTGAAACGAAGTTATTGGAAAAAATGAAAACACTTAAAAGAAATTTTATTGTTACGAAAAACTCCAATTCAAAAGAGATTAATGCTTTAAAAATCCAGCTTGCTAAGGTTGAGGAAAACATAAACAAGCTGGTTGATAGTCTGCTAGCCTTAAATGAAACAGCAGGAAGCTATGTAAATGAAAGGATTACTGAACTAGATAATAAAAAGAAGCTGTTACAAAACAAAATAAATGAACTATCTATGGATAACTCTCCAAACAAAATAAACGGGGAAGACCTTTCAGAATATATACTGAACTGGGACAACTACGCCTTGGAACAGAAGAAAAAAATTGCAAAAGCTTTGATTACAAAAGTAATTATCACCGATGAGGTTATTGAAATAGTTTTCAAGATTTAATGTTTTTCTTTTATATCCTTTCGTTCCAAAAGAGATACCATAAACCAATTTACAGAAAGCCAATTTGCCAGCCTTGCAGTTTTCATTTCCTCAGTTTCATTTCCGGTAACAGGACATGCATTTACACTGTCACGGTACATCTGGTTTACAAAATCCATACCTTGCTTTGGCTTTGCAAAATCAGCATTAAACAGGAAAATCCTTGACTCAGGATCGTGTATCCATGGGAAAAAGTTGCGGTGGAGCATTTCGGGTTTGTAGAACCAAGGGTATCCGCCGAATATTTCATCGGCACACTCACCGCTTAAAGCAACAGTATGTCTTTCTTTAATTTTCTTACAATAGTAAAGCAGAGAGGAGTCTATGTCCGCCATTCCGGGGTAGTCTCTATATTTAACAGCATCATAAAGCAAGTCCGCGATGGTTTGCTGGCTTACAGTAAGGACGGTATGGTCTGTGCCAAGATATTCACCCAGCCACACTGCATAACTGTCATCGCTTTCGGGCTGGAAGCTTGTAGAGGTAAAATGCTGCTTGTTTCCTTCATATTCAAAGGAGTAGGTACTCAGCAAATCACCGTTTTTCTTGTCGGCCCGGGCAACAGCTGTTACTACCGATGAGTCAAGTCCCCCTGACAATAAAGTACATAAGGGTACATCAGAAACAAGCTGTCTTTGAATTGCATCTGTGAGATAAAATCTCGTTTTTTCAATTATGGTATTTTCGCTGTCCTCCAGTTCATAAGCTTGCAAAGACCAGTACTTGCGTAATTCAATTCCGTTACGGTTGAAAACTCCATGAAAGCCGGGTGAAATTTCAAAAATATTTTTGAATATTCCACTATTGGACGGACGCATGGGGGAGAGATATAACAGCTGCCAGATACCTTCACTGTCAAGCTCTGCTTTAATCTGGGGATGTTTCAAAATTGATTTTACTTCTGAGGAGAAAACGAAAGTATCTCCTATAAAAGTATAGAAAAACGGTTTTACGCCCATTCTGTCTCTGGATATGTAAACCTGTTTTTTATCATCATCATAAACTGCAAAAGCAAAAATACCATTAAGTTTTTCCGAACATCCCATACCCCAAAGTATGTACGAATAAAGCAAAACTTCCGTATCGCAGTGGGTTTTAAATTCCACTCCCAGATTTTCAAGCTCTGACCTCAATTCATTTGAGTTATAAAGCTCTCCGTTGTAAATAATAGTATAGGATTTGCCCTCGAAAATAGCAGTCATAGGCTGCAAGCCATTAGCAACATCAATAACGGCAAGCCTGTTATGACCAAAACAAACATTTTCATCTCTGAAAAAACCGTGTTGATCAGGGCCTCTGTGAACAGTGGTCAGTCTCATGGCTTCAAGGGTTTCCTGAGAGATGCTTCTTGTACCATCTTTAAAATTTACCAAACCAAGAATTGAGCACATATTTTATCCTCCAGAAAATATTCGTATCAATACAAGACAATGGGACAATTATCATCGCTGACGCCATTGTCCCATGCTCTTATTAGTATATGAATAACTGAGGTAATTTGTGCTTTAATAATTAATGAATATTTATATCAATACCAACTACCCCAACTATTTCGCCTGTATCAGCTTTAATTGGAGCGGAAACTGTAATACATGGATTTCTGGTTATGGCAGAAATATAGATGGGAGATACAAAATTTTCTCCTTTAATACTCCTCTTGAACCATTCACGGACATTTGCATTTGCTATTCCGGCTTTAGGAATGGAGCATATAAACCGGCCTTTTTTATCATTGGTCCATATAGCTTCAACATAAGGGTACCTATCTTTAAAATTCCTTAAAATTTCTTCATGAACGGCACTATCTTTAGAGTTTGTGATTTCACTTTTGGAACAAAGTTCTTTATATATAATGGAAAGAGAACTTTTTGCTTTGTCCATAGCGTCGTTGCCAAGTGCCTCAACATCTTCCGCTTCACCTGAAAACAGTTCAGATAGGGTGGAGGAGGCTTCATTAAGCCGTATACCCATAGAGGAGATTTCTTCTATATTCTTTTTCTGCTGGTGCACTGATGTGCAAACATCATCCACAGACCGTGAAGTTGCAGACAAAACATCTTCAACATCTCTAATCTGATTTCCAACATTCTGTGCTATGAGAACTTCCTGCTGTGACAAGGAACTTATTTTATCCATCATGCCAAATACATCATTAAAGGAAGAATCAATTTTCTCCAGATATTTTTCAATACTTTTTGTTGCAGAAATACCTTCATCAACCCTGGAGGCATTTTCCCGTACAACAGTATAAACACTTCCGACTTCTCCATGAATTGATTTAATCAGTGAACCTATTTCTTCCACGGATTTGCCTGTATTATCGGCAAGTTTATGAATTTCAGCTGCAACGACAGCGAAGCCCTTTCCATGTTCTCCTGCACGGGCAGATTCAATGGTTGCATTTAGTGCCAAAAGCTGGGTCTGTTTGGAAATACTGCTAACGGTTTCCAAAATATGCTCTATTTCACCGGATGTTTTTTGAAGTCTCTCCATATTTGCAAGAGTTTTATTGGATGATTCGTGGATACTATCTATAGTCCTGACAATCTGCAATATTTCTTCCAGACTCAATCGGACTGTATCCTTTGATATCGAACTCTTTTTAATCATCTGTCCGGTTATATCTTTTGCGTTATTCAACAAATCTACAATATTTTTGACTTCAGAAAGAGTATTTGTAATACTATCGTAAACATGTTCATTCTTATTTGCCATTTCCTTAACTTCGTCATAAACATATTTAGCAAATTCATTGTTTTCATCCAGTGTGACAGTAATATTTTCAGAAACAGATGAAATCTGGCTGGAGGTAACCTGAACTTCAAAATTGAATCTTTTCAAGTCACTTTTCAATTTCTTGATTCTGTCAGTATATAGTTTTAATTTTCCTTGGATGAGTCTCACGATGATAAAAAAGTAAACTATAAATACGATAAGATTCAATATTAGCTTAATATAAACATTTAACCCTGCAAAACATACCAAAAAAGCTGATACCAGAAAAAACAGACAGCTTGTAACTATGTAGGAAGAGTTTTTCATTATAAACTTTTCTCCGTTTCATTTTAAATATTAGAAAACGACAATAGGGACAGTAGTAGGTTGGTACATATTGTCCCTATGTGTCACATACAATTATATTTTATTTATCTATTCTATATATTGAAAAGTAAGTCAGCGTAACAAGGGAATGGATACAGGTCTTTTGGAATAATTGCTTCCAGCTTATCTGCATCAGCTCTTAGAGCTTCCATAGCAGGCACTACAATCTTACTGAAGGCCTCTGCCTGTTTTAATGCACTTGTGTTTTCAGCACTTGCTTTTTCTATAGCTTTCTTCAAAGAGTTTATATTTGAAGAGAAAGAGCTCAATACAGGTGACAACTCTTTAAGAACAGAAGACTGTGCAGATACTTCAACGGACATTCCGGTAGCTTTTACGGAATTTATTGTGTCGGACAGGTCTTTGCTGAACTTAAATGCAGCAGGAATAAGCTCGGTTTTTGCCATTGATATCATAGTCAAAGCTTCAATATTAATTGTTTTAACATAGTTTTCAAGTAATATTTCATATCTGGATTCAATTTCTGAATTACTGAGAACTCCATGCTTAACAAATACAGCTACGTTTTTATCTTTAATAAATGTAGGTATGCATTCCACAGTTGACTTAAGATTAAGTAAGCCTCTGCTTTCTGCTTCTGCAACCCATTCATCGGTATAGTTGTTGCCGTTGAATATTATACGCTTATGCTCCTTGACAGTTTCAGATATCAAATCTGTAACTGCACTTGAAAGATCACTTTGTCCCTCCAGAGTATCAGCAAACTTTTGCAGAACTTCTGCAACAATTGTATTGAGGACGAAGTTCGGACCTGAAATAGAAGCTGAAGACCCAAGCATTCTGAACTCAAATTTGTTACCTGTAAATGCAAAGGGTGAAGTTCTGTTACGGTCAGTTGTATCTTTAGGAAGCTTTGGCAAGCTTGCAACACCGGTTTCAAGAATGGAGTTGTATGCTTTACCCTTAGCT
>JAEZIU010000251.1 GCA_023436485.1 Bacillota bacterium
GGAAAAGCTATTGCCAAGGGAGAAGTTGTTGTTATTGATGAAAGCTTTGGTGTAAGGATTACAGATATAATTCATCCATCAAAACGATTATAGTTATAAAATCAACAAATTGTTAAGGAGAGATAAGTTATGGGGAAGAGTATTTTAATTGTTGACGATGCAGCATTTATGAGGATGATGATCAAAGATATTTTATCAAAAAACGGTTATGAAATAGCTGCTGATGTTGACAATGGGTTAAAGGCAATTGAAAAATATAAGGAACTTACTCCTGATTTAGTAATAATGGATATCACTATGCCTGAAATGGATGGTGTAACAGCAGTTAGAGAGATTAAGAAAATACATAGTGACGCCAAGATTATTATGTGCTCAGCTATGGGACAGCAGGCTATGGTTATTGAGTCAATTCAAGCAGGTGCAAGGGATTTTATAGTTAAGCCATTCCAAGCAGATCGTGTTGTTGAAGCAGTAAAGAAAGTTATTGGCTAATAAAAAACAGGCCTTAAATTGTGATATCCTGCTGAGTGCTGAGAAAGCTGAATGTTGATCGAATTTGTTTCTTTTGTCATACAACTTTTACTGATAACAGCAGGATATTTTGTAATGATTAGGTTAGCCGGCTAAAAGCATGTAAGTATTTTTATGACAAAAATTGTAGAGGGGCTTAATGAATTATGGGGAAGGTATTTACTGTTATACTGGCTTTTACAGTAGTTATGGTTCTATTGCTTCTGACTACAAGGTATCTGGCCTATAAGTCCAAGAAAATGCTTAAAGGAAATTACATGCAGATTATTGAGACACTTAACCTTGGCACTAGTAACAGGATCCATCTTATTAAAATCGATAAAGAATTTTATATTGTAGCTGCTTCTAATAAAAATGTTGAATTTTTATCAAAAGTAAGTATCAATGATTATCAAGAGCAAGAAATAAAAAATCCAATTTCAGAGGTTGTTGATTTCACATCAATACTCAAAAAATACACTAACGGGTTAACTTTTGGTACAAAGAATAAAGAAAAAGTTCCTGAACCCCCACAGACTGAAAATGATAGTGAGAATAATGTGGTTTTCAGGAATAATTTAGAAAAACTAAAAAACCTGGCTAATAGTATGAATAATAATCGGAGCGAAAATGGATAAAAAGAGAAAAATTAAAAGGTTAATAGTATTTACGGGGATTCTGGTTGTTATTTTTTGCTTAATGGGGGGACAAGCTCTTGCTGAACCTACAGTATCTGTTACTAAAGACGGCGTAAATATAGGGGCATCCAGTGACCCTAAAGAGGTTTCTTCAAGTATACAACTTTTAATAACATTAACTGTTCTTGCAGTTGCACCTTCAATACTGATTATGATGACAGGCTTTACCAGAATAATAATAATTCTGTCCTTTTTACGAAATGCTCTTGGTACACAGCAAATGCCTCCTAACCAGGTATTAATAGGTTTAGCCTTATTTATAACACTGTTTGTTATGAGTCCCGTATTGTCTGATATTAATGAAAATGCATTTCAGCCCTACACAAACGGGAAAATTACACAGCAGCAGGCTATAGATAAAAGTTCTCAAAGTATTAAAACTTGGATGGTGAAGCAAATTTTCAGTAATAAAAGGGAAAAGGATCTGGAGTTATTTATGACTCTTGGAGGTCAAAAGGATCCTGTAAAGGTTCAGGATGCATCAAAGCTGTCACTTACCATTGTTGCTCCGGCCTTTTTAATAAGTGAACTTACCGTAGCATTCAAGTTTGGATTTTTGATTTTTCTGCCATTTTTAATAATTGATATGGTGGTGTCGAGTACTTTGATGTCAATGGGTATGATGATGCTTCCTCCAATAATGATTTCTCTGCCTTTTAAGATATTACTTTTTGTGCTGGTGGACGGATGGTCTATGCTAACTCAATCAATTATTACTAGTTTTGCCCGGTGAAGAGCCGGGAGGAATAAGCTGGTTTATATATTAAGGAATAGTTTTACATCAGTGTACAAAGGGGTGGATTCTCAATGGACGAGAGCAGCATTATAAACATCGCACAAGAAGCTTTAAAAGTAATATTGTATGTATCCGCACCTATTCTGGTAATCAGTATGGTTGTCGGTTTGGTAATAAGTATTTTTCAGGCTACTACACAGATTCAGGAGCAGACTTTGACTTTTGTTCCGAAAATTTTATCGGTTGTGGCTGCTATAGCCGTTTTCGGTTCATGGATGTTGAGAGTTTTGATAGAATATACACAGAATATATTTATAAACATTAATCAGTTTATAAAATAATTTGGGAGTTGAGATCATTGCAGATACCTTTTGGTATGTTGCTTAATAATGTAGAACTATTTCTGCTTATATTTGTAAGAATGACAGGGTTATTTGTAACGGCTCCTATTTTCGGAAGAAAGAACATACCTGTATACTATAAAGTGGGGTTTGCCTTTATAACTGCTGTTTTAGCCTCTAATGTGATTAGGATCGATCATATAATAAATACTGATAATTTTTTAATATTTGCTTTGTATATATTAAAAGAATTTTTAGTAGGTATTATAATAGGATTTGTAGCTTATGCGGTTTTTACATGTATATATCTGGCAGGTCAGATTATTGACATGCAGATTGGGTTTGGAATGGTAAATGTTTTTGACCCAATGTCGAATATACAAATTCCTGTTACTGCAAATCTTTATTTTATATTGGCAATGATAATTTTTTTGGTGACTAATGGGCATCACATGCTGATTAAGGCATTATTTGAGAGCTTTCAGATTGTTCCGTTGGGAAGCGGAGTAATTGGCCCCAAGCTTACAGACGATGTAATAGGTATTATAGCGGGAGTATTCAGTATGGGTTTCAAAATTGCCGCTCCCGTAGTAGCCGCAATTTTTATTACCGATGTAGTTTTGGGAATTATATCAAAGACCATACCGCAGATGAATGTATTTATACTTGGTATGCCTTTGAAAATATTTTTAGGTATACTTATTGTTATGATAACAATACCTGCTTTTGTATATATAGTAACAGTTATTACAGATGACATGAATACACAGATATTCAAGTTCCTTAAGGATATGGGGAATTCCTTGAAAACATAAATATTTATTCGTCGCCAATTGGAGGGTGGAATGAGAAACCCCATAACAAACAATATATTTGAAGCAGATTGCAGGTTGGAATTAAATTATCAGCTTTTTGCATCCGGTGGTGCAGAAGATAAAACCGAGAAAGCAACTCCAAAGAAGAAAAGTGATGCAAGGAAAAAGGGCCAAGTATTTCAGAGCAGAGAAGTGTCAGCATCACTAATCCTGATTGTAGTAGTCGTTGCAATGAAAATTTTCGGCGGTACAATTTACTCACAGCTTACACAGTATTTGAAAAAGACATTTAATGAATATCTTACAGTTAAGGATGCAATAGATTTTAATATACTTACAAATATATTTATTGATGTCTTGATGGTTCTGGGAAAAACGGTGCTCCCTCTGCTTTTAGTGGCTTTCCTTACAGCCCTGATTGTTAATTATGCACAGGTCGGGATACTGTTTACAATGGAAACCTTGAAAATCAAGGGAGATAGAATAAATCCGTTAAGCGGCTTTAAAAGGATTTTTTCTTTAAGGTCGTTAGTAGAGCTGTTAAAGTCAGTTATAAAGATAATAATTGTAGGTTGGGTAGCGTACTCATATCTCAAATCAAAAACCGAACAGGTTTTAACCCTGATTGATACTGATTTAATGAGTGTTTTGATATTTATAGCTGATGCAGCCTTCACCGTAGCTTTAAGAATATGTATGGCTATGGTAATTCTGGGATTTGCCGATTATCTTTACCAAAGATATGACTATGAAAAGAACTTAAAAATGACTAAGCAGGAAGTTAAAGAAGAATACAAACAGATGGAGGGAAATCCTGAGATCAAGTCCAAAATCAAGCAGAAACAGCGTCAGATGTCGCTGAAAAGAATGATGCAGGATATTCCCAAGGCTGATGTGGTTATAACCAATCCTACCCACTTTGCCGTAGCGTTAAAGTATGATTCGGAAAAGTCGGCTGCACCATTCGTAATTGCAAAGGGGCAGGATTATATAGCACTTAGAATAAAACAAATAGCTGCTGATAACAAGGTACAGATTGTTGAAAACAAGCCATTGGCGAGAACATTGTACAGTACAGTAGACATCGGACAGGCTATTCCGCCTGATCTATACCAAGCCGTTGCCGAAATACTTGCGTTTGTATATAACTTGAAAAACGGTGGTAAGGCAGGATAGCAGCGAAGTTTTTACTTATGAAAAGGGGGACAAAAAGTGGCAAAGCTTAACAATATTTTTGTACCATTAATTGTTGTACTTGCAATTCTAAATCTCATTTTGCCAATACCTACAGGTGTGTTGGACTTTTTGCTTGCAGTAAATATAATTCTCGCAGCTATAATTATGCTTAATACAATATATCTTAAAACGGCACTTGATCTTTCCGTGTTTCCAACGTTGATAGTTGTTACAACCATTTTCCGTCTATCACTTAATGTTACAGCTACAAAGCTTATATTGGCAAAAGGTGAAGCAGGTCATGTTATCAGAGGCTTTGGAAAATTTGTAGGAGGAAATAATCTAGTCGTTGGTTTTGTTATATTCTTCATCATTATGATTGTTAACTTCCTCGTAATTACAAAGGGTTCTGAAAGAGTTGCAGAAGTTGCAGCAAGATTTACATTGGATGCCATGCCCGGTAAACAGATGGCTATAGATGCCGATTTGAATACAGGTCTTATAAATGATACAGAAGCAAAAGAACGCAGAAGAAAGATACAAAGAGAAGCAGACTTTTACGGTTCCATGGATGGTGCCAGTAAATTTGTAAAAAATGATGCCATTGCAGGTATTATTATTACATTGATAAACATCACAGGCGGTATCATCATAGGAGTTGTTATGCTTGGTAAAGGTATTGGTGAAGCCTTACAAGCATACACAATTCTGACTATAGGTGATGGTTTGGTAAGCCAGTTGCCTGCACTTATGCTGTCCACGGCTACAAGTTTTATTGTTACACGTGCAGGTGCAGATTCTGATCTTAACAAGGATGTAGTAAAGCAGTTATTTTATAATCCAAAAGTTCTTATTATAGCAGCTCTACTTAGTATCGGTATGGCACCGTTTTTAACCCCCGTACCTTTTCTTATTCTTGCTGCAGTCTTACTTTTAGTAGCTTATAAAATTAAACAACTTCAACAAGAAGCTGATAAGGATGAAGAAGTGCAAATTCAGGAAAGTGAAGTTGAGGAAATTAGAAAACCTGAGAATGTTGTCAGCCTTCTTCAAGTTGACCCTATAGAACTTGAGTTTGGTTACGGTATTATCCCTCTGGCAGATGTAAATCAGGGAGGAGATCTTCTCGATAGAGTTGTTTTAATCAGAAGACAATTGGCACTTGAACTTGGTATGATTGTACCTGTTATCAGATTGCGAGATAACATTCAGATAGGACCAAATGAGTATATTGTAAAAATCAAAGGTACTCAGGTTGCAAAAGGAGAATTGTTGTTTGACTATTTCCTTGCAATGAATTCAGGGGATGTTGATGAAGAACTTGAGGGCATAAAAACTATAGAGCCGGCATTTGGTTTACCCGCAATTTGGATTCAGGAAAACCAGAGGGACAAAGCTGAAATGCTTGGATACACTGTTGTTGATCCACCTTCTATTATAGCAACACATCTTACCGAGGTTATAAAGAAACATTCATTCGAATTGCTTGGCAGACAGGAAGTTCAAGCATTGGTGGACAACATCAAGCAATCTTATCCGGCTATTGTGGATGAACTCGTTCCTAAGATTATGAGCATAGGTGAAATACAAAAGGTTCTTGCAAAC
>JAEZIU010000271.1 GCA_023436485.1 Bacillota bacterium
GTTATTATCTATCCGTATATCAAAGGCCTTGGAGATATTACTTTCAGTGAAAAGGATAAGGTCGGTTATTATTTACCTAGTTCTATTGGAAGTGATGGTATTACGGAACCTATCGCGATTAACGAATTGAAAAATAAAAATATTATTGAGAATGAAAGTAATGTCTCCTTAACTGGTTTCTGGTTTCCGGATTCGGTTGGGAATTACAAAGCTAGAGCTTATTTAGGTAAATCAGAGAATTTTAAAGAGATTAAAGATCCCTTATTAGTATGTGTTTATACTGAAAAGAAATATGGTAAGCTATTAACATGGTCCAAGGTGGTTCCTATAACGGTTAAGCAGAATTAATAGGTCTGCACAGTAATGTACTTTTTACTACGTTTATCACCAGAATAGGAACCGGAACTTTAGCTATATTTACATAAGGATTTTCTTTTCACATTAGAAGTGTGCTTCCAATGGCTTCAACAACCCCATACTACTAAAATACGTCTCACTTCCACACATTTCACAAAACCTAGCATAATCCGGATTTGTATATGAGCAACCGCCTTTGTCAAGATATAGACCTTTGTGGCAGTAGTTATAAAGTCTCCTGTCACAGTTGGGGCAAATGCCATCCGGCCAGTAAAAATGTTTTTGACTGCAGTATGGACATTCAGACTGGGCGAAGCAATTGTCAAAGGATACGGTTTCATAATACGATTTTCTTTCAACACCGTTCAGATTGTTTTTGAGGTGATTTCCGCAAATTCGGCAATACCTTGCGGCCCCGTGAAATTGAGTGTTTCCGCATTTGTTACATACACGAGTTGTTTTGGACTCAAGTAAATCAAGCCTTTGCAGATTGTTAAGCCTTATCCAGAGAGCCGTGTTTGATACATTGAAGAATTCTGCTACTGCAGGTATTGAAACAAAGTTACAATGTAATAAAATTTTTTCGGGTATGAGAAGCTTTCCTGCAAACTTATTTGCTTCCAGGTCTTCTAGCTCTCTTTCTTCGTTGATTCTCTTTATTAAAGCAACACAGTCAAGATGCCATTTTGTTATAGAAAAATCCCTCATAAAGTTATTCATTTTCAATCTATAAACTGTTTTCTGTAAAGTGGAATCTGGTCAGTAATGTTGTGGTTTTTGCTGCATATTAGCGACATATTAAATCCTCCATTATTTATTATGGAGTAACACAGCTAAGAAGAAATGAAGCAGAGGTCTGGCTGATGCCCATTGGTGAACTTCTGCACCAGTAGGAAATCCACAAGCAATTTAATGGCATGGCTAAGCCAAAGTGGGAGCTGTTTATTGATAATGTAATTCCTTTTGGTGTTTAGCATTTGTAGTAGGATTTTTACAAATATGTTATATTTAATACATGTTGGTTTTAAGTGCGAATTAGAGATTATTTATATTTTGGGAGGTTAGGTTATGAAAAGGATAATAGCTATTTCCCTTTCATTATTGATTTGTATTTGTTTACTATCTTGCCAAACAACTTATCAAACCCCAAAGGGTGTAAAAACATACCAAAAACCAATTGATTTAGTATATGTTTACCATGAGGCTTTTGGACAAAGATTTCCTGAATATAAAATTGATCTTAAAAATAAGCAGTTCTGGGAATTTACATCTAACAGTTACGAGAATTTCGTTGCTCGTGATTCTTCTACTAAAAATGAAGGGTTTACATTTGTTTGCGATCTGAGCGAAGACAAGATTGAAACATTTATTCTTGAATCTTCAAGATATGGATTTACATATTGGAAAGACACTTATAAGAATAATAATATTTTAGATGGCCATCAGTGGGGAGTTACTATTATGTTTTCTGATTCAACCAAAAAGGAAATAAGCGGGAGTAATCAGTATCCTAATACATGGAACAAAATGTATAACGTTTTTGAAAACTTGACGAGTAAAAATGTTCTTCTGCAAAAAGATAGTTAACTCTTTATGCTATATTTAATTCATGTTTGCTTTAATAATATGCAACAAAATTATTTATGTTTTTGTGAGGTGATTTAATGTCACATTATGTAATGTTTATAATTAATAGTGGAAAATTTGCAAGCAACGAAATGGCTCATATTTGGGAAGATTATTCATGGTGGATTGATCTTGTAAATAAAACTCTTAAGAAGGCAGATACATTTGAAATGAGGTTGTGGCCAGACGATGTGGAAGCCATAGAATCGGGATTGAAGTATGGTACGAAAATAAATAATGAAGATACTGAAGAAATTGTTTTTCAAGGGAAAGTTACAAATGGTTTTGAAATTGAAGTACTGAAAAATTTCGCATCTAGAGAAGGTTATATTAAATGGTTTACTCTTAACTTATACCATGATAAAAAGCTATTGTTTTCAAGTGGGCATTATGGAGATGAAACATTAGTTTTTAATTTATCAGAAGAAGAGACTCACCAAATCCAAGAGTGGGCGAAGCAGTACCCGGTTATAAAAAGAGTACATGTTTTTAATGAAACGAACAGTACCCAGTTTTAATGATAATAAAATCAAAGTTCTGCCTTTTATTAGATTTAAATAAACTAATAACGCTAGTTAAAGGTAGCGTAGATAAATAGTATATTGTTCACCTGAAGATGTATACAGAAGAGCAATGAAAGTGATAATGGATTTTCTATTGTAAAAAACTGGATATATGTGCTTATTTTGTACTATTAAAGACTCAAGAATGTAATTGGGGGGAAATATAATGTTCATAGAAAAAGATCCATCCTTAAAAAATGTATTAAAGGGTAAGGTAGTTCTTCTAACTGGTGCTGGTGGAGGAATAGGTTTAGAAACTGCAAAAGCATTGGTTTATATGGGTGCACAAGTTATTCTTTTTTGATTTCCTTTTTATCAATATACAAAAATGAAAAGGAGTAATAAATTCGGGTAAAAATATTAGAACCTACACTGAAAAATGTCAGCAGGAGAAAGCGGGTCTGTGCATATGCAAGAGTGTCCACAGATAATTACGAGCAGGCTGAGTCCTTAGAAAACCAGATTACATATTGAGAAAATTTTATAGCTACAAATCCCGAATATGAATTTGTAGGTGTTTTTGCAGACAAGGGCATCAGCGGAACCACAGAGAACAGGCCTGAATTTCAGAAAATGCTTGGGTTATGCAGGGAAAGAAAAATTGACCTGATAATTACAAAATCAATATCAAGATTTGCAAGAAATACCACAATAGTATTAAAAATAGTCAGAGAACTAAAAGAAATAGGCATTGAGGTCACATTTGAAAAAGAGAATATATCAACATTATCAAAGGACGGAGAGTTTATGCTTTCTGTCCTTTCTTCATTTGCGGAGGAAGAAAGTAGAAGCATAAGTGAAAATACAAAATGGAGAGTCAGAAAGAAGTTTGAAACAGGACAGCTTATTATTAATACAAACAGGTTCTTAGGCTATGGCAAGAATGAATACGGTGAATTGGTGATAAATCCTACCGAGGCAGAAATCGTAGAGCGGATTTATTCAGAGTATTCTTCAAAAGTATTATATTCCTAACCATCTAAAAAAAAGTACCGTACTCAACAAGGGTGAACTGGACAGCTATTATATAGAAGAAAATCATTCACCGATTATACCGAAAGAAGTATGGAATAAGGTGCAAATAGAGATAGTACAAAGGGCCAGAGAAAAGGGGAACTTCCAAGGCAACATGTAATACCAGAACCGTTACCCCTTGACTGGAATGCTTTACTGCAGTAAATGCGGAGCTGTATTGATACGCAGAACCTGGAACAGTAAAGCAGACTGCAGAAAAATAGTATGGCAGTGTAGCAATTATATAAGAAATGGCAAGACAGCATGCAAGGGGACAATATTAGACGATGAGGCTGCAAGCAGGCTTAATATACATGAACCAACAATTGTAAAGGAGACAATAAAAAATGGCAAGAAGTATTACAGTTATTCCGGCAAGAGCAAACAGACCATAGCTTGATGAGAACATAGAAACAGACAAAAAGAGGGTGGCAGCATATTGCAGGGTTTCAACAGACCAAGCGGAGCAGCTCTCAAGTTACGAAGCACAAGTAAACGACTATACTTCATATATAAATAACCATCCTGATTATGAAATGGCAGGGATATATGCAGATGAGGGTATATCGGGAACAAACACCAAAAAGCGCGAACAGTTCAATAAAATGGTTGAGGACTGCAAAGCAGGAAAAATAGATATGATAATAACTAAATCAATTTCGAGGTTTGCCCGCAATACATTGGATACATTGAATTATGTGGGAATGCTAAAGGAACTGGGGATTGGAATAATATTTGAGAAAGAAAACATATCAACTCTTGACAGCAAAGGAGAGGTTTTACTGACCAGACTGAGCTCACTGGCGCAGACCGAAAGCCGCTCAATCAGTGAGAACAGTACCTGGGGCATCAGAAGGCGCTTTGAGCAGGGGAAGGTCATAGTTAACCATACAAAATTCATGGGCTATGACAAGGACGAAAGCGGCAACCTTATCATAAATGAAAAGCAGGCAAAGGTTGTAAGAAGAATATATGCCGATTACCTTAATGGAAAAGGCACTAATAGGATAGCATATGAACTAGAAAATGGGGGCATTCCAAATTGGAACGGAAAGGCAAAATGGTATGAGGGCAGTATAAGGAAAATGCTGAGTAACGAGAAGTATAAGGGAGAAGCACTTCTACAAAAGACCTACACAGTGGATTTTCTTTCTAAAAAGAGAGAGTTGAGAATAAAGGAGAAGTGTCACAATATTATGTTGAGGAGAGCCACCCACCAATTATTGATAAAGATACATGGGAAGCAGTACAGCTTGAGAGGGAGAGACGAAGAGCTTATGCTGAAAAATATAACATTCAAAAGATGGACTATGTTACGAACACTAACCCATTTGCAGGCAGAATTATCTGCGGCTGCTGTGGTGGAGCCTATGGGAGGAAGATATGGAACTCTAATGATGAAAGATTAAAAAGGATCATTTGGCAGTGTAATAATAAGTATGCAACTAAAGGAAGAAAGGGCTGTGATAATAGGCATATTGATGATGAAGTTCTTTATATTGCATTTGCCAGTGCTTTTAATGCAGTACTAGAAAACAGTGAATACTTTATGGACAAATGGGGGGAACAGGTTAACAGGGGCGATATTCTTAAAAGAGTCATCGCCAAAAGATTAGTTGATATCTTTAAAGAGGCAAGACCTATAGAGAGGTTTGATGCAGATTTGTTCTTTAAATTGGTTGAGAAGATATTGGTTTATGAGAATTCCAGATTGATTGTTGGTTTGCTGGATGGGTCGGAATTTGAGTGTGGGATTGAGTAATATGTCCTTAAAATATCCACTTAGTTATAGGGGTAGAGCCAACCAAACCAACAAATACCACTTTAAGATTATCGATCAAAGCTTTTTTTATACTTTATATCAAAAAGCAATGCAAAATTTGAATAATCAACTTGTATAATACCTTTTTTCCTTTTATATGCATTTATTAATCTATGTATTAGAAAGAATGATTAATAGATGTGATAACATGCACATAAGTAACAAAATTATTAAAATTTACTTGATATTATTTACTATTTTTGTTGTAATAGTAATTAATAACATTTTGTTAAAGGAGATGAGAAATTGGTCTGAGGATGAAAAGAAACAGTTGAATAATATTGCAATAT
>JAEZIU010000298.1 GCA_023436485.1 Bacillota bacterium
GCCTTGAGCATATGGGAGCCATTGCACAATCGCATATGGGAAATAAAATCCCCATAATTATTGCTGCCGGAAAGCCGGCCCACTTAAAACGTCTAAACACTCTAACTATTTTTTCGTCGGAAATAAATATCTGAAGAAAAGATGAAGTAAGTATGCCTATCAATAAAAATGGGAGTGCCTCAATGAGAATACTCAAAAAAGTAGTTCTAAAGGTAGTTCCTGTATTTTTAACTGAAATAAAAAACAGGTACAGTACTGGCATTAGCAATACTACTAAAAACCCCCTAATATCTTTATTGTTACTTCGTATTTTAAAATTTTTTTGGGGGTATACAATTTGGGCCTGCCTGTTGATTGCCTTTATGGTTCTTTTGATGTTTGTTTTCCCCGCCAAATCCAAGGATTTATCCCGGTTTAAGATAACAATATCACTGTTTGAAATCTGCTCCGTCATTATTGATTTCATATTGTTCATGTACAATGCAAAGGTGGATGCGTCGGCAATAAAAAATATATTGTTTATGCGGCAGCCCGACGGAAGTCTTATGCTTAAAAATTCCCCTATTGGCCATGTTCCGTTATATTCTATAAGAATCCTGACCGGGTCATGTTCCTCAATAACGGAACTTATGAAGCTTCGGTCAAGCATATGTATATCGTCTACATTAATAAGTATGGTATTGGATCTCTTTAGTATACTTTCCCGGTATTCTTCAAATCCCTGTTCACAGCATATCAATACAGTTTTTTTATTATATGTGCCATTCCGGCTTAATAATAGATTTTGTATGAATGTGGTCTTGCCGGATTCAAGAAATCCCCCGATTATACTTATTTCTATACTCACATTTAAACTCCCGTAAAAAGTTTTTTAAGTTCACCGGTGTTGAGATTTTCGCCGATAACACATACACGCCCCGTATAGTCCGGCAAGCAAGGCTTTATACTAATTTCTCCCGGTACAAAGTCAAACTGTAGCCAGCTACTCTTTTGTACGGGAACTATTCCTTTTGACCTCAATATATTTCCATACAGTGATTTATTTGAGAGGGACTTGAGTATGCCACGTATACCTTCATCGGTATATTGTTTTGGTGTCTCTACACCCCAGCTCTGAAACATTTTATCGGCCTCTGCATGCCTGTGCATCCTGTTTTCCCGCGAATTTCCCATATTTATACCTCCGCCCTGTTCTGCAAGAGCTATAATATCCTCACCATTTAATTCCGTCCAATCAGTTGTTACAATGTTGGCTTCAGGATTACGTTTCTGAATATCACTTACAACTTTTGAAAGCTTCTCTTGCTCCAACATTTGTGTTCTGCTTAGAATAACGGTTTTTGCATTTTTTATCTGATCCTGAAAGAATTCTCCGAAGTTATTTACATAAATTATATATTTAACTGCATCTACAACAGCTATACACATATTTACTCCTGCATCTGCTTGCTTTTCAAGCTTCCCACAGGCCTCCAGAACTCCTGAAAGCTTGCCTACACCCGAGGGTTCAATAATAATTCTGTCGGGTGTATATTTCCTCAGAACCTCCTTAAGAGCCGTAGAAAAATCCCCCACCAATGAACAGCAAATACAGCCTGAATTAATTTCTTTTATCTCTATGCCGGAATCTCTTAAAATTCCACCGTCAATACCTATTTCACCAAATTCATTTTCTATAATTACAACTTTTTCCGAGCCTAATTTTTCTTTCAAAAGTTTTTTTATTAATGTTGTCTTGCCTGCACCAAGAAAGCCTGAAACAATGTCTATTTTAACCGCCATGTACTATGTCCTCCTTTATATAATTATATTCACTTGCTTCTAATTGATGATTATCCACCCGGTCATTGACATATAATCATTCAGTGAGCTATATTATATTTGAAAATGCATTTACAGGAGCCGCTATTATGAATAAAAATGTTCTTAAATCCTCAGATCTCAAAACGACCAAACGACGCTTGGCTATTCTTGCAGTCTTGGAGAATTCTACTGAACCCATGACGGCAGAGGATATCTATTCAAACGTTATAAAAGATGTCCATATGAGCCTCTCGACTGCTTACAGAACCCTGGGGACTCTTTCTGAAAAAGGAATTCTTTTAAAGAACCTTAGCCAGGACGGAAAAACATATTATCAGATTAATAGCCACCAGCACAAGCATCATATTATATGCACTCTGTGTAATGAAACCGTACCTATTGACGATTGCCCTCTATCAAATATTGAAAAAAGCCTCATTAAACAAACAGGTTTCATCATAACAGGACACAGCCTGGAATTTTCGGGTATATGTCCCAAATGTGCTAAGCATACTGAAAATGATGATTTTAACGGTTAGCTACCTGCCATTCCTCCAAAAGGATACCGTAGTTTTTTTCATCATCCCAACTTCCGTTTTTGTATCTTACCTTGCGCAGCTCGCCTTCCAAGGTCATGCCAACCTTTTTCATGATTCCTTCTGATTTAAGGTTGTTTGTATTGCACCTGGCGGATATTTTGTGAAGCCCAAGCCTATTAAATCCAAATTCAATCATTGCATTTGCCAACTCTGTTGCAAAACCTTTCCCCCAATATTCCGGCAATAAGAAATAACCTATCTCTCCGCAGCCACCTGAACTATTCCTGCTATGAATCTGTATGTCTGCAAACCCTATAAATGCATTTTGCTCTTTGGAAGAAACTGCAAAGGCATAGGAACCGTCTTTGTTAACATCCTCTCCTGTATTTATGAATCCCTCAAAAAAGGTATGAGCATTTTCTTCGCTGCTTATTCTGTCTATCCATGCATATCTCATTATGCTTTCATTTGAAAATACAGAATAGAATAGCGGAAAATCTTCTTGTGTAAAGAATCTGAAACTGAGACGTTCACTTGATATTTTCATATTATCCTCCCAAAGTATGTATACTTGACTAATATATTTTATTAATCAATTATATATTCATTTTGTCTTAATAGTAACGGTAAGCTTTTAAAAATGTTATAATTAAGTGATGACTAAAACACTCTATACATTATGTATACGTAACTTTAGTCAAAATACTTTAATTATAGATGTAGGAGGAGTTATATGTTTTCAGTCGGTGACACTATTATATATGGAAATCAGGGTATTTGTAAGATTGCTGGAATACAGGATATGACGGTTGATTCAAACACTCGTCCTTACTATGTCTTAAAGCCTGTTTTTGAAAACGGTTCCACCATTTATTTCCCTGTCGGGAATGAAACAGCTGAAAAAAAGATGCGACGTATCCTTTCAGTTGAAGAAGTTTATACCTTGATTAGGGAAATGTCTGACGAAGATACCATCTGGATTGAAAATGAAAGCGAAAGAAAAGAATCCTATAGAAATATTCTGACAGGTTCTGACCGTTCTGCTCTTGTGAAGCTGATTAAGACCCTTTATCTTCATGAACAGGAATTGAAGAACTCCGGGAAAAAGCTGCATGTATCTGACGAAAAGTTTTTAAAAGATGCTGAAAAAATTCTGCACGATGAGTTGATTTTTGTTTTGGATATTGAGCGTGAAGATGTTCTTCCTTTCATCAAGGAGCAGCTTGAAATCAATACAAAGAAGCAAGAAGAAGATGATGGAATTGCTTAATGAGGGTGAATATTTCCGCTGCGTCCGGGGCGACGCGGTGAAGGGTACATCCTGTCCGCCGTTCCTGATGACGGATGGTGAGTAGGGACATAAGCAGCAGTATAATTGCCGGATTAAGTCTGGCAATTATACTATACTTTTGCATCTTTTTGAATTACCTCAAATATACCGTTATCCATTTCACATACTGTATCACATAAAATGTCTATATCTTCAGCACTATGGCTGGAGAGGATGATGGTTTTACCTTCATTTCGAAGATTAATCAAAGTTCACGTAACTCACTAATACCATGCTTATCTATGCCATTCACAGGTTCATCTAACAAAAGTATTGACTGGTTTTCCATTATTGCTTGTGCAATTCCAAGTCTTTGACGCATACCCAAAGAGTATTTTCCTACCCATTTCTTATTTTTCGGGTCAAGTCCAAAACGTTTGATAGCATTTTTTATTTCTTCCTTTGAAATATTACTATTGATTGAAGCTAAAAACATTAAATTTTTGTAAGCTACTACATAAATAAAGCCCCGTTATTAAACGGAGCTTTATAAAAAAATTTAGAAGAGGAAAAACAAAATGAAAAAATGTTATGTACTTATATTAACAGCATAATATTAATAAATAATATATAAACAATGAACTTTTTGTAAACACGCAGAAGTTTATAAAAAAAAATCCTCAAAGTATAACTTTGAGGATTTTCTGGTTGCGGGAGCTGGACTTAAACCACAACCTTCGAGTCTTTAACAAAAATTTTATGTACTTACTTACTGGCTCCGGCCTCAATCTTCTTATTTCTAAAATATAAACAAATATCTGTACTAACCATTATAATATTTGGAATATAGAACCAGAAAGCTAGGTTCAAATTGTGTGACAATAGCTTTGAAACTATTCCGCAAACGTATCCAAATGCAATACAGAATAAAAACAAAACACTCTTGCCTTTTGTTGAGCGTGCTTGATATGAACGCATAATTGATAGCGGCCATGACACGCCAAAACCTATAATCATCATAGTTTCTAATACTTCAGCTAAAAATTCCATTTTGTATTCCCCTTTTAATTTATAAAGTTTTATTACAAGCAAATAACTCTACACTTTTAGAAGCTTTTGTAACCAAGGTAGGCTTTTCGCCCTTCTTCGTATAGGTTTTTCCCTTCACTGTCAATAATTACGACCAAAGGCATTTCTTCCACATAGAGTTTTCTCAACGCTTCTGGGCCTAGGTCTTCATATGCAATCAGTTCTGAGCTTTTGATACATTTAGCAAGTAATGCGCCTGCCCCACCAATGGCTCCAAAATAAACTCCACTGTACTTTTTCATAGCATCCACTACTTCTGGCAGTCTGGCACCTTTTCCAATCATTCCTCTAGCCCCGACTGACATCATGGTTGGTGCATATGCATCCATACGTCCACTAGTTGTTGGCCCGGCAGAACCTATTATTTGACCGGGCCTCGCGGGAGTTGGACCAACGTAATATAATGTAGCATCTTTTGGATTAAATGGCAAATTGTCACCTCTTGCAAGAGCTTCACACATTCTCTTATGTCCGGCATCCCTGGAGGTATATATTTCACCAGTCAAATATACTGTATCACCCGCATGCAAGGTTTTTGCAAGCTCTTCTGTTAATGGGAGTTGAATTTTACGTTCCATGTCAGATCACCTCCGTTTTATGTCGTGTGACATGACAATTAATATTAATTGCACATGGCATACCGGCAATATGGGTTGGCATAGTTTCTACCATTACTGCTAAAGCTGTGGTTTTTCCACCAAAGCCCTGTGGTCCAATCCCTAGCTTATTGATTTTATCTAGCATTTCAACTTCCAGTTCCGCATAATATGGATCGTCATTTGGAATATCTACATTTCTCATCAATGCCTTCTTAGCTAATAATGCTGCTTTGTCAAATGTTCCACCTATTCCAACGCCCACTACCATAGGAGGACATGGATTTGGACCTGCATTTTCTACCGTTTCAAGAATGAAATCTTTAATTCCTTGAATTCCTGCTGATGGCTTAAACATACGGATAGCACTCATATTTTCACTACCAAAGCCCTTAGGCCCAACTGTAATCTTAATCTGATCACCATTAACTATTTCTGTATATAGTATAGCAGGCGTATTGTCCCCTGTGTTACCGCGTCTTACAGGATCTTTTACTACTGATTTTCGCAGATAGCCTTCAGCATAGCCTTGGCGTACCCCTTCATTCACAGCATCTGCAAGACTTTGACCTGTGATATGTACATCCTGGCCAATTTCCATGAAGACACATGCCATTCCAGTATCTTGGCAAATAGGCACATTTTCTGACTCTGCAATTTCATAGTTCGTAATAATTTTGTCCAGAATGTCCTGTGCAATTTCACCATCTTCATTCTCTCTGCACTTCTTAATACATGCTTTTATATCACTAGGTAGTTTTTGATTTGCTTCAATACACAAACGTTTAACAACATCTATAATTTGCTCCGTAGATATTTCACGCATTCTTGGTTTCCTTCCTTAATTATGGGTTTAGTAGAAATTGGAATAAAATTTCATGTAGTAGTTGGTTGTAGTGATATAAGTAGCTCCACCCTAAAAATTTACCTGGTATACTTTGGAAGTAGCTTAGGTGATACAGTACCTGTTTCAATCCCTGTAGCTTCCAATTCCTTTGCATAGCTATTTAAATGTTCTAGTGAAAGCTCACCTAAAGTAACATCCTTGCTCTTTTTAGCTGCCGCTTTTCCTGCATTTCTTCCGAATACAATGATGTCTAGCAATGAATTCCCCATTAAACGGTTTCTTCCATGGATTCCTCCAACTGCTTCACCCGCGACTAAAAGATTATCAATTGCCTTTGTAAATCCTTCTCCGTTTATTTCAAGGCCTCCATTTTGGTAATGGAGAGTAGGATATATTAAAATAGGTTGTTTTCTCATATCTA